>JAILMJ010000105.1 GCA_024692685.1 Clostridia bacterium | reverse complement strand
CAATCTTGATATACTCGACCAGGCACCTGAAGGATCCGAACCTCTTGTTGTTCCCTACTTCTCCTGCCACATACTCAGGCATACTTACGCAACTCGCTTATGTGAATTTGGTGTTGGTGTCAGGACTGTACAAGAGTTACTCGGACAGGTCGATCTGAACACCACCATGCGAATCTACATCGATGTCACCGAAGACCTGAAAAAACGCGAAGTCGAGAAGTACGAGCAGGCTATGAAAGCAGAGCGCCAGCACTTGGAAATCGTTGGACCTGACGACATTTAAAGGCTGAAACGTGGTAAAATTATTAAGGAGGGATTGACTCTCCTTCGAACATAATTGACCCTTCAAAAGAGCCCCATTCCTATCTCAGGAACGGGGCTCTATAATTCGGTGCAACATCATTTTTGTTGAATCATGTATTTGGGAAAGAACAAGCAAGATATGCATTAATATTTTTGGACTTCTCAATACTGGTGGAATGACACTACCGCGAATGTACGCCAACTCACGCGCAAGGCATAAGAATGAGGAGATTGTCTGAACACGGCTTGCTGTCTGCTTCTGCTATAAACTCCATAATGATGGAGGATAAGCCTAATCAGAAAGAAAAGGTGCATATCCCCTACAATGAAATCCGGAAGTATATTTCGAGGGGTGTTTCTTATGAAAGGACAGCCGACTATATCAAGAAGGCACTGGAATTCTATCAGCAGAATCGACCTAAGGACTCCAAAAAAAATCAACCTAAGTTCTTCCTCTTTTTGTATGCCTTCGAGTGGGTGTTATAATACTATTTAAATCTACTCTTATCTAAAAGGCAATTTTCATGTTTCAACATTAGGAGGTTTTATGGCTTTTTGCAAGATAAATTATTATGGTTGTTACAAAATTAAAGGTTCGGATGATTTAGAGTATAGATTAGGTGGATCATGCGAATACGAATATATAAATATAGACCAAATTTTGGCAATTAGAACTATTGAAAAACGAAGTGTATCTGGAGATGTGCTCTATAATATCATTGATAATAGCGGCCATCATTGCGTTACTGATGAAAAGAGCGTAAAGAAAATTTTAGAATCAACGAATTCGTTATAAACTCTAATTTAGCGGAAAGCGAATTTTTATCGGTTCAACTCGATTTTTGCCGATATAAACTCAATCCAACATTTTTTCTTATAGGAGCATGACACCTGTATTCTTATAGTGATACTTATCACGAACTATTCTAACTTAGTTAACTTTTCCAAACAGGTGTGTTGTAAAATGGTTTTAAGAATTCCGCTGGAGGCAATTACTGCCTTCATGTCAAGCGGGTCTTTTGAAAGCAAGGAAAAAGACATATGGTTATACTACGGACTTCAACATTATCTAATTTTGATATAGTCAAGATAAAGCCTCAAAACAAGAAAAACTGTGACCCAAACAACAATACTTGTCTCGCTTCAGTTTTTCCATCTCTTATTTCATTGTCAGAAATGGCTAAAACGAGCAAATATGTTAAGAAATCACACTACAACTACTATGTAAATAAATATGGAATGGCTTTTCTTTGGAATACCGCATCTGATGCTTGTTTGCTATTAAACGAAGATGAAGATGCTTGTTTTAATAATTTGTCTATTTCATTAATAAATTCAGATTTTTTGAATAGTTTGTTTAGTCTTGGCTTTTTAGTAGAAGTTGACTTTGATGAAGTGTTTAGAATTAACTTATTAAGAAAAAGGCATGCATATACTTATCCTAGCGATGGACATGTTGACATTGAAATCCTTCCTACGCAAACCTGTAATGCTAGATGTTTTTATTGTTTTGAACAAAAATACAATTGTTTGACAATGGATAAAGCTACGATCTCAAGGACGGTAGAATATATTTGCTCGCGAATCAATTCTTCTCAGGACGTGTGCTTTATATGGTTCGGCGGTGAACCATTATTGGGTGAAAAAATCATTGATAAGATATTAGAACAAATCAACTTATTTTATGGCGGACAATTATCATATTGTTCGTCTATAACTACTAACAACAGTTTATTAACTAGAGGATTGGTAAATAAGTTTCTTGGGCTTTGGAAGGTGAATGATGTTCTTACAACAATAGACGGATATCGCGAAGAACACAATTTAAGAAAAGCTTATGTAGGCAAAAAGTTTGATGCATATAATTTGACTCTTGAAAATTTAAATATGCTATCAGAAACCGGGATTAAAACTACATGTCGTATAAATTTGGACAAAGACAATATTAGTCAACTGGATAAGATTCTTACTGACTTATTACCCCTTTTGAGTCATCCTAATTTCGCTGTTCAGGTTTCAACGCTTCGAGATAAGACATCTTCAAAAACAGATCTAAGCAAATATTTCTCCGTTGAAGAGTATGATTCATTCTACCGTGAGGTAATGCCACTCTTGTATGAAATGGGGTTTATCAGGAATGCATTAGAACAGCTTCCAACGAGGAATAACATTAACTGCATAGCATGCTCTATGAATAAAATTGTTATTAATTCAAATGGAAAACTGTTCAAATGTCTACAGGATTCTCTATCAGATGACAATTCAGTAGGAGATTGTCAAAATGGAATAAGCACCAATAACAACTATGCAAAATGGTACAAAGAAATAGATAACATCGGCGATAAATGCGAACAGTGTATTTTTCTTCCTTGTTGTCAAGGTGGTTGTAAATACTATCGAATGAATCCTTCACTTGACACTACACCTTGTTTTAGGAAAAAATATTACATAGATTATATCATTGAGCAAATAATAAAACAGTTTTCAAAGGAGAGAAAGTAAATGTCGTACCTTGTTGTCCCTGGTTCATTTTCTCCTAAATGTCCTTTATATGTTAAGAACGACTTTCCTACCAATGTGCACTCCATCTCATATTGCAAATGCAATTTTATGTGCGAATTTTGTTTTTTTAAATATTACAAAAACACAAATAAATACATCAATTACTCAGCTGAACAATTTGAACTCTTAGTGAATCAGCTTTTGTCTAAGGGGAAAATGTTCAAATTTACTGGCGGCGAGCCAACATTGAATAAAAATCTAATACGAGATTTGTATATAGTGAAAAAAGCGGGTGGAGAGTGTTTTCTAGATACAAATGGTTCTTCACCACAAATAATAAAACAACTTCTAGAACTAAAACTAATTAGCTTATTTGGAATCTCATTAAAAGGGCTATCGGCTTCAGAAGCAACGAAACGTTCCGGGATAGATAATCAAGGAATTTGTTGGGATAATGTCATTAAGAGTATGTCGCTCATTTCAGAGAATTCATCATGCAACTTAATAGTTACCTACGTTTGTTATGACAATTTCAATCTAGAAAAATTAATCGGTTTCTCTAAAATACTGGAAAACTTCAATAATGTATATTTAAAAATAAACAACTTCCAGCCAAATCTTGATCACCCAACGCCAGGTCTTCTTCCAAAAGATCCTACCGATTTGAGACAAATTATCAAATTATTTTTGAAAGATTACCCGTCGTGGAAGAATCGAATTACACTTGTTGATGGTCCCAAAGCAGTATCTGATATCAAAGAAGTTATTTGGATGTGAGGAATCATATGAAATACAAACCGTCAATTTTCAATTTGGAAATACCATATAAAAATCAATACATATTGTATAACACCTATTCTGGAGCTTTATGCATTTTAGATAAGTCATTAACTGACTGTATTAATGAAGAAACTATAGGAACCTATGTCAAACAAGGTTTTTTCGTAGACGAACGACTTAATGAACTTAATCGCCTTTTAATTGAAAGAAATAGAGAACTATATACAACTAGGGTTCGGAATCTTCATATTGAAATTGCACCTACGATGAAATGCCAAGCTCATTGTTGGTATTGTTTCGAGAGTTCTTGTCATGAAAGATGCACAATGTCTCATAATACAACTCAAGATGTTGTTAACTATATAGTAAATAGAATCAACATGACACAATGCGAAAGAGTATCATTGCTTTTTTTTGGAGGCGAACCGCTGCTAGCTATAGATCAAATTATTAGTATTGGAAGTGAAATAAGGAAAATATGCCAAGAAAAAGACATTCATTTCTACTCTGAGATGATAAGTAATGGTATTGCGTTTAATAATACAGTTGCTGATTCTATTATTCCGGCGATTTCTCTTTCAAGAATTCAAATAACCTTTGACGGAATGAGAGAAACACATAATTATTCAAAAGGAATACAGTGTTTTGATAAGGTGGTAGATAATATAGTAGCAAATGCAACCAAAACAAATATTTCGATCCGGATTAACGTATCTTCTAATAACAAGGATGAAATAGATAAGCTTGTAGATTATTTGCTTGTTGAAAAGAAACTTGATGGCAAAGTGCGAATCTACCTTGCCAGAGTTGATGATCTAGATAGCTGCGAAATATCAAAGGATGATTGTCTTGATAATTTTTCATTCTTTGAATTTAGAAATGAATTTTTAAAATATGCAATAAAGAAATATAAGAGTTTTAAGATTAATGATTTGTTACCTAATGTCAAACGAAATTATTGTGGATATGAAAAAATATCGCAAATGTTGATTGGGCCTGAAGGTGAATTATATCGTTGTCAGCGATCCATTTTGGATAAAAACAACTCTATTGGAGATATTTATAATGGAAGTTTTTATACCAATAATGAACTTGCATATATTAGAGATTTGCCCCTTGAATGCATGATTCCATGCCGTTTTCTACCAGCTTGTTTTGGCGGATGTCCAAACGAACGTAAAAAAGGGAATAAACAATTTAGCTGTGATTTGATAAAATCTAAAATTATAAACGATTTGATCGCATATGTTGATGCTGTAATGTCAAAATAGAATTGCACTAAATATATAGTGCAAATAAAAATATAAAAGGAGGTATCAGAATGAGCGTTTTAGTTGAAAGGCGTGATGTTGATTGCGAAACATCCGGATGCTGCTCAAATGACGGTTGTCCTAGCAACATTGATTAAGTCATTAAGTTTCGGTAGTTTAAATGAAATTAATCCCGTTGAACAACGGAAAAAGCAAGGATGGCCAACATCGGCCATCCTTGTTGAGTTTGAGATAAAATATACATCTTCATACCTCCAACAATTTGAAAATCTAACTTCGCTTATAGGTAAACGGTAAACCATTGGTACCTCGAACAAATGCCGGCTGAGTGTGAAAATTGTAAAAAGTGGAAAAAGTAGGACAACTTATTACACTTATTCAACTTTGCACACCGGAGGTAGCCATGAATACCAAGGATGAAGTACGCAGAATAAGAATCCAGGAGTGGAAGAAGATCTTTGAAGATAAGGCCGCAAGCGGACTGTCAGCCAAAGATTATTGCTTAAAGAATGGCATCGGTAAGGATCAGTATTTCTATTGGCAGAGGATTGTCAGAGATTCCGTTCTTACCGAAATGAAAGACAGCAAATTCACAGAACTGTCCGTTCCTGTCAGTACAGATATGTTTTTTGCGTTGAGTGTTCCGTCGCCGATATCCATAACGGTCGGAAAAGGAACAATAACCGTACAGGACAAAGAGTCGCTTCGTATGGTTATGGAGGTCTTGCTCAGTGCTCAATAACGCAACAGGGTTTAAGCACATCTATATCGCTACCGGTTATACCGATCTGCGCAAGAGCATTGACGGCTTAGCAATGCTGATCCACTCGGAGTTCAACAGATCTTACTTCACGATGAGGATGCGCCTAGCACATATCTGCCGTTCCTGATGCCATGGTCAGAAGACCTTCCGGATAGTTGCAGAAATACAATTAAATCCTGACAGCAAAACGCCGAGCATTCAGCTCGGCGATACTTTTGCAAGGTACCAATGGTTTACCATTTACGCTTATAGTGTCACTTCGTGCCGCGCGAAGTAGAACAGCATCCCGTTCTATCGGAATCGGCATGCTGTTTAGCGAAATTTGCGTTTGCGCAAACATCAATCCTCAATATCATAAATGAGTTTTCCCGAGTGCGTTTTTCTATACTTCCTAAGTTCAGAATCAATAAACGCGACATCAGCATCTTGTAATGCTCTGGCAAATAAAAGGCAGTAATATGAATATTCTACTTCGTTAATGTTAAAATATATGCCACTTAAATACCCCTGAAGATCCGTAAGCGCAATTGATTTCTGCTTTGAATTAAACCAATGGTTCGAAAGTAAGGATCGCTTTAAAAGGTTAACAACATCTCGTACCTGACCTTCCCAATGAGGAGAAACGTAGCCTGTTCTTTCGTATTCTTTGCTCATACCATAGGATACGACCATAGCCATTAGGACTGATTTGTAAGGAAAAATATCCACATTAACGGAGCTAAGTATCTTTTCTGCTTCAACCATATAGTCATGTGTAGCATAATACTCGCCGATAAGATAGTAAGATAATTCTCTTATCTTATTTATAACACTGCTGTATTTTTCAATATTCAGATTCTTGTTGCAGAAATTGTAAACGTCATATAATAGCTTTAGGGTTTTATCATCAGTGTCACACATTCGCCCGTATTTTCCGGCTTCTGAATCTACAACAAAGAATAAGTGACTTGCATATAAAACAATATACTCTGGGCAATCTTGTTTGTTGAAATATGCCGTTTTAGCAATGGATTCAGCGTGATTAATATCAGATAAGTTTTGGAAGTAATCCAAAACCAATTCGTCAGAACTATTCCTAAATATAGGGGAAATATAATCTATAAAAACATGATCTACTTCCTTATAGATTGTTCTATTAAGACCTTCAGGTAATTTAGGATAGTTATTTATTAATCCTATAACATGATTGTAGATGTCTATAATCCTTCCATCAGAATCTACTCGATATATACTGCGTTCTCTATAAGATACTAGCCATCCAGAATCAAAACGATAACAAGCATTCCCACTGTTATCGAAAATAACACAATCATTTATCGAAAGGTAACCATATGGAACCCAATTATTATTTAATAATGTAAAGACAGAAAAACTATTGTCACTCATACCAACCTCCCCAAAACTGATCAGTTTCTTTTCTTTTCCTGTATCATCAAAAAAAGATTTGACATAGAACTGTATTCATAGCGCGAGCCTTCATAGTAAAGATCGTAATCACATACGGCATGCCAAAGGGTATTTACGTTTGCAAGCCAATTCTCACAACAGCCAACGCGAGACTGATACCACTCATATTCTGTTAGCATTTCATCACACCTTCGAATTCTCTCGTGTTGATCTATTCCGCTAGGATTAGTTGTAATCTCAATATATTTCTTAGTAACATCAAGGATGTCCGAAGATGGTTCATCTTTCTTCTTTTTGTTAGATGGACTCTTAGGAGTTTGAGTCGTATTGTTTGTTTGACTGCTTTGCTTTTTTGAAGGACGCGCAATCATAATTATTGTTACAACAATAATAGGCGCAATAACGTAGAAGAAAATAATACTAAAATCTGGCATTATTCTATTCTCCTTCATCAATCATATTGCATATCGCATCTAATCATTAATTCTTTTAATAATTTACCTAACTAGATGCATTCTATCTAAATTTTTTCTTTTCCTCTTCGTAAACACTATTGCCCGGATTCAATTGGCACGCTTGATTAATACACCAATATGCATAATTAATATCTGCAGGAACTCCAGGTGCTCCATTCACGTAAATAGTTTCTAGTGCAAAATACGCAAGAGCTTTAAATCTATCCTCATGCCATCGTTCAGAGTCTAATGATTTCTTTAGATTAATGGAATCAAAATATAATTCATTTATGTACCGGTCAATATCCATGGTATGAATACTAAATATTTCAACAGTCACTCTAGGTGTATAGTCTATATTTGATTTTGAATAAAACTGTAAAGCTTTGGTATTATCTTTACCCTTATAATAACATCCAATAAGGAAGTGCATATTACTCTCCACTATGCTTAATCCTAGAGAATCCCCGAATGATTGACTTCTTAAAGTATTTATATGATTCAATACCATATCACAAGCGTTTCTATCGTCTTCAGTAAATGAATTAGTGATATATCGACCATATAAGAAGATATCGTCTATTGTTACTAGTTCATCAATAACCGCAAGGTTTTTGGGGAAAACATGATAAGTGCCGGTGATCAAGACAAAAGCTGCTGCAAGGTTTCCTTCATTCATAAACTTTTTTGTAAAGTCTACCATCACATTGGGATCCGGTTCCCTTTCTAATAGTTGCACAAACTCATCATGCGTAGGGTTTTCTTGTATCATTTTCGCAACTTTGTTTATGGTATTTGCAAGCGGATTCCTCCTACCACCTATTTTTCCAAGAAGTTCCTTCGCTTGTTGATGTCCACGATCCGCAGCCTTAGCTAAGAAAACTTTAGCGGATTCAAGATCATGTAATTCATTCAGATAAATGGCCCCTTTATAGTAAAGGGCGAGTGTTTCGTCATAGCTTTCAACATTGTCTAAAAGTTCAAAGGCTTTATCTGTATTCACTTCGACATATCCTGGTATTCCAGCACCATAATAGAATCCAAGATATGCATTAGCTGCTTTCGAACCCATGTCGTAGATTTCTTTAAACAGTTTAAATGCTTCGTAGTCCTTGCCTTCACCAGCTTTATCCTGAAAATAAAAAAGCGCTAACATTTTAATATTTAGTACTGCACGATCATCATCATACTTTGTGTCATACCCGAGCTGATAATAATATAGGGCTTTTTCAAGATCTGGTTCTAACACACCAGGGATTCCATCGTCATAGATTGTTCCCAAATCCGTCGCTGCTTTTGCATTTTTGCCACTTTTCACCGCTAATTCGTAACACTCTTTTGCTTTTAGGTTTTCACCTAAATGTCGATAAATATCTCCCATTTCACCATAGCACCAAGCAACATCTTCGGGTTTTCCATTCTGTATCTCGTTGTTATAGTATTGCAAAGTCTCAAAATAGCATTTCTTTGCAAGATCGTCTTTGCCAAGTTGCTCAAGAACTCTAGCCTTATTTGTCCTCTCTGTACCATTGCCATTCCCGAGTTTTATTGCTTTATCATAATAATCCACAGCTCGTTCCAAATCTTGAACAAGGTATCCACTGCCATACTCATATAAAACTCCCAATTGTGTTGCAGCCCTACTACTGCCCATTTCACATGCAGCTTCTAAATAACTTACGCATTCGCTTTCATGCTGTACTCCTAGAGCATCGACAAGTAGCATATAACCTATATGATAGAATGCTTCACGATTGTTTTGATATTTAAGTACTTCTTTATATAGTTCTATGGACTTGGTCTCATTCTTCTCAACACCGTCAACACCTAAACGGTACCTACTTCCCAACTCATATAAAGCAACTGGATTACCTTGGTCTGCAGCTTTAGCAACTTCCTCAATTGTTGACTTATCAAAGCTTTCGTCGTATTCAGTTACCATTGGCAAATTGGGATTAACTAAACTTTTAACAGAATCGTTGTCTTTTGTTTCTTGCAGTTTAGTTCCACATTTACCACAAAAGCGAGAATTCTCTTTAATCGGACTACCACATTTTGAACAAAAATTAGCCTTTGTGATTTCAACTGAATGTTTTTTTGCAACAACAGGTGAGCCACATTTTCCACAAAAATTGGAATTTAAGCTAATTGGTGAACCACATTTTCCACAATAAGGCATAAATCATTCGCCTCCAAAAACATCAATGAATTTTCCTGTAAGCTTTGAAAGTTAGAAACTTTGTTTAGTGTAGCAAACCAGACTTATTATCCCATATCATCTTTCCCGATAGTCACGGCATTCCTGAACTTCATCTGGATCTTCATATCTGTTATAAATCTCACAATACCATTTATAACCATCACGTTCAGACGGGTCAATGTATTTGCAATTTTTACACTTACAATAATAATCCATATATGCCTCCTTATACTTTTTATTCTCATAGCATAAATTATGAATTGTCATTTTCTATCTATATACTAATTCATATCTGTTCCGGGATAATCTCCGTATAATTCTTCAAAAAAACGAATATACTTTCCAATACCACCTGTCTCACTCAAGATTTTGCGTCTGAAATAATACTCTTTTTGAAGGTTGCTGTTGCTATAGAATTCTGAACGTTTGTCTTCAACTAACTTATCTTCGATCACTATTAAAAAAGCAGCAGCTGAACCAACAACATCTGCCGAATCACCATAGTAATCGATTCCTTGCGAGTCAAAGGACTCAATCCATGCTCCATTTAAACGGGCTGCACCCATTTTCATATATGGCATACAATTACCTGGTCGTGATTTCAGTTCGTCTGCAAACTCTTTAAAACTAGATTGGTTGGACATTATTTCACACCAAATATCGTATTGATAATTCCGGTCCATATATATTCGATCCCCAACAACTTGTCCTATAAGACAACCATTTTCCTTGCGAAACACATTCCCATTACTATCATAGGAACCAATTTGAGAGTTAGTATCTTTATAGAAAACCCGTCCATTAGAGAATGTAGCAAGAGGGCGGTCCTGCCTATCATTGAAATAGTTTAATTCATACATATATTTCACCTCACTTTACTAGATAGTTTCTGTTATTTACTTCTCAAAGTGATTGCTCACATTTTATTTTTTTTAGAATCTCTTCTAAAGGCTCATCAATCGAAAAAGGAGTGTTATATCCAGTGAGCCACATCATTACTCTGCCATCATCACGTCTTGACAACATATTAATATTGTCAGTATTTACCCATGAATTTCCAACTTCTATAAATCCCATGTAATTAACACCTCATTTCTTAATACTTAGATTTTATATGCACTATAGTCTCATTTTACACGCTTGATTATCAATCATATTTTATTTAATTGTTTCTTTACAAAAAAATAACTTAATAATTCATGATAAACCCAATTGAAAAGATTGATATTTCTATTTATCTTCCTAATAATCCTGTCACTCTTTTTCATGCTTGACTCCTATCATTTTTGTGAGACCAATTCTCTCGTCTGTCATTTCTTAGAATAATGCCAAATCAGATGCAAACTAAGTCTTA
>JAILMJ010000104.1 GCA_024692685.1 Clostridia bacterium | reverse complement strand
ATCAAGCCACAAATCTCTTCCATTTTCGTCCGTTAACACCATTTCCTTCTTTTCACCACTCCATATAATTTTGCTAGGTTCTATTCTACCGCTAATTTGCATAACGCCTCGAACCTGGCAATAGAAATAATATGGTTCCACTGTTTTGATTGTATCTTGAGCTTTAACAAATATGCTAGCCAAAAGAAGTGCTAAAAAAATTAATAGTTTCTTCATAATTAGTCAAATTTCAAAAGTTTGTTTCTATAATATTCATATTGTTTCTCCCGCTGCGCCAGCTGCTGCTCCAAATTGGCGATGCTGGCCTCAAAGGTATCGAGGACGGAGACGATACGCTGCTGCTCGGGGAGAGAAGGGACAGGAATTGCCAAATCTTTCAACACAGTCACAGATGCAACATTTTGAATTGCGCCTCCTGCTGTTTGCTTTTTTAATGCATCTTGAAACCATTGGCTATCCATAAAGAGTTTAATATATCTATTGCTAACAACATTCTTTGTTGTTAACTTTAATAATGCTTGATTAATAATGCCTTTTACACAATCTGTTGGCACTATTGAAGTTTTACCCATAGTACCTGAACAACTCATCAAAATGTCTCCTGGCTTTACTTCAAAGCGTTTCATTTCAGAAAACTTTGTTTCGTCAATAAAATAGCGAAAAGACCATAGACCATAGATTGCATGTTGTTGCTCATAAATAGCGAAACCTTCTTTGACAAAAATTTCTTTTTTCAGCGCCCCGCCAAAAGGGCCTCTAACAAAGTCACACGTCTCTCCCAGCGTCTTCATCTCCACCCCTTCTTTCCCTTCCAAGTCAAGCAATTGGTCGCGGTAATGCTCATATTGTTTGCGGCGTTGCGCAATTTGTTGTTTCAGGTTCTCGATGGAAGCGGTGAAAGTATCGAGGATGCCAACAATGCGGGTTTGCTCGTCAATGGAGGGGACGGGGATGTCAACATCCTGTAATGATTTCAAAGGCAAGTGCGCAGGCACCGCGTTGGTCCTCAAAGTATAAATGTAACACTGTTGATTAATAAGGACATAGAATAAATACCTATTATTTAAATCTCCTTGAGGATAAACTGAATAGCAAACATCATTAGCCCAAAACAGTTCGTTTTGCCAATCCACATATCCAGCAGAACCATACTGAGCAATAGTGATTGTATCCTTTTCGCGATTATACTGATTAATCCGTCCTAATGGCGAAAAACCACCACTGATGACAGGATAACGGCCGTTTTCTATCAAATCAGATTTTGTTACCCTATTACCTCTTACAATTGAAGCAACTTCACCTAATTTCTTCCATTCCACCATATCCTTAATGTTTAATTATGTTGATAACTAAGCTCGCAATACCTATTGCTGCCGCAACAAAAATAGATATCCATGTAAGACGTTGTTGCTTCTTGAACCGATTCTGCTCTTCAGACCTAAAACCGTTCTTTACCATGTCTTTTAATTCTTGGCTCACAGAAAACCAACAATTCAAATATTCATATAAGGGCAAATCACTCTCTGAAATACTTTCAGGCCAATAGGTTTGATCATGAGTCTTTTTATCTATCCAATCATATCTTGAATCTACTTTAATAATAGCATCTTCTGTCTCAATGGTATCAAGCGTTGAATATCTTGACGCTTTTCTGCCAATTACCAAAGACACTTGTTCCCTGAGTGGTAGTACTGTGATCAATCTGTTTTGTATTAAATATTTAAGAAGAGAAACCATCTCTGTAAGATAACCCAATGGTCTTTTATCTTCCCAATTATATTTTTGCTTATCAAAAAACAAATAACTCTGATTGTTTTCAAATGCAACCACGATTCCCTTCTTCTCTAACAATTCGCTCTTATTAAGAACTTCTGAAAGAGATTTAACATCTCCACCATATTTTACTATGGTTTTTATGATTTCCTTTTTAGTCTTTTTAAAATTCATTTCTCTCCCAACTCCTTAATGATTTCAGTTTTTTTCTTGTTCTCCTTTCAGGGATTGTTGTTTGACCAACTGATTTCTCTCCGTTCGGGCGGATTTGCAATCCGCCCGTCGCAAATATAAGGATTTGCAATCCGCTAAGCCATTCATACCCATCATACCATTCATATCTT
>JAILMJ010000085.1 GCA_024692685.1 Clostridia bacterium | reverse complement strand
AAGCACTTTTTCTTTTTCGGAACAATTTTCAAGGCTTATGATTCCGTTCTTATATTTTATATATTTTTCAAGAAAATCTGCAATAATATTAAATTCATCTCCGTATTTTGCTTCAATTGCCGATGTTACTGTTATTCCGATTTGAAAATCAAAAGGATCATTGAATTTTGAAGGCTGAGAGCAATACAGAGTTCCTGTTTTAAGATTATCAATCGAATGACCTTTTTCATCAAATGTTCTGTATTTATAAAATTTCCCATCGTTTGTAAATTTAAGAACGAAGTCATATAGTTTCTCTTGCGCTTCGTCACTTTTGCTTGGAATGGCTGCCATGGGTAGTACACTTTCTAAAAATGCTCTTTTATCTTCTGAGCTTATCATAATACCTTCCTTTCGATTGCAAGTTGACACTGTTTATAATATTTCTCTCTCGTTTTTTCACAAGAAATATTATACACTTTTTTTGTGGAAAGAAAAGTCGTTTATAACTTTCTCCACACCCCAGCAAGTAGCACCCACTGTTCCGTTTTCGCTTCTTTTTGATTGCGGACAGCATTATCTATTTCACGCAGAACATCGAGACGGTGAGCTTCGGTTTTACAAAGTTTTGATATTCTTTCAATACCCGATGTCAGAATGACAGCGATATCGCTCATTCCTGCATCGGTATTGTTTTGCCCGTGCCTGCTGCGCTTGTTGGCGGCGCTGAGTGTTTTCGTAACCGCTCGGTTATATGCCGTTGCGGTTTTGTTTGCAATATCAAGAATTTTAGCTATTTCATCTTTTCTTACACCCTTGATTTTGCCGTAATCAATGCAGGGCAGGTCGGAGAAGTATTTGCCGTTTTTGCTTCTCGGAGTTCTATCGGCGCAGGCCTCGTTGTAGAGATATGCCATCGGTGAGCGGCACTCATAGTTTTTATCCTTATTTTTCGGCTTTCCGCTTGAAATATTGATATATCTCCAGAATTCTGGCTCATTGAAATATTCGCCGAATATGCCGAGTATTTTGCTTTGAGTTCATCAAGCACGGAATCAACATCGACTTTATATATTCGCTTTGCTTTGTCGATTTCGGTATTGGAAAGCACGGCAAGAATACAGATATCTTCATACAGTTCTTCGGGAGAAATTATGGAAATATCGGGTGTGTTGATTATTGACCAGTAAATTGTATTCAACTTCTGCGAAAGATTAACTATTTCACCGATTTTGTTTTCGCTGATAAGCCGATCAATTTCCGCAAGCGATCTGATTTCGGATTTGTCGAATTCAATGCCGTTAAAAGGAACTGGAAAACTGCCATAATCTCTCAATGCGGCTTGTAAAAGAACATTGTTATCCGATATCAGCATAACATCGGAATCGTAATCGCAACCGTTGAGGCGATGCTGAACCGTGCTTCCGATTGCATTTACACAGATAATATTATCGGTCAGATTGAAATAATTATCATATTCTTCCTTTATTGAATCCGCAACAATGATATTCCCCATTGTAATATGAGGACTGCGGGCGCATAAAATTCTGACTCTTTCTTTGAAAAAGGATGAATACACGGATATATAGTCAGGATCATCAATAAACAGTCTCCACGGATGATAATCTTTAAAGCAGCTTGAAATAAGCAAATCCAATCCGTTTCCGAACAACACTGCGTTAGTTCCTCGGACAAGCAGTTTGCCGTGTTTAATCGAATTGTTGATTTCTCTTATAATATCGTTTCTGAAGCCGTAATACATTTTTGTTTCAGCGAACCCGGGATATTTATCCAGAATTCCTGATACAAGTTTCTTTTTGTAAAGAATCAGATTAAAACCGGCATCGGAATCATCAGAGCGGAATTCGTCAAGATAATACTTCATATAGCGGTAATTTGACCTGAGATTCCGCTTGAATTCTTTCACAGGGGCAACAAGCGTTTTGGCTTCTTCCTCTGTTATATTAATTGTATTGATTAACTGGTAACTTGTTCTAACATACTGACCGCCAGCAAACTTTGTCGGCTTTTCGCTTTTGACTATGCCGAATATATTACCGCCGTTATTTTTGATATGTTCAACCCAGTATCTGATTTTTTCTTCAAATTCGCCATCGAACATTTTCAGGAACTTGAGACTTGATTCGGTTACT
>JAILMJ010000018.1 GCA_024692685.1 Clostridia bacterium | reverse complement strand
CGCGAAACCCAGGCAGATTCTCATCAGCAAGCAGGAGTGGTATGAGCAGCAGGCGCTTGCAGGTGGCTCAGGCAAGAGAGAAGAACAGATGACCTTTGACGGGTTTAATACCAATCAGCAGGATGTAATTGAAGACATCTTTGACGATGAGGACGATGCGGAAGCTGAAGAGTCCGGATATGATGAGCTTGAGGATGAAGCAGACGACGAAGAACCCGAATATGACGAGTTTGAGGATGAAGCGGAAGACGAAGAACTCGAATATGATGAGTTTGAGGATGAAGCGGAAGACGAAGACGAATACGATGAGGACGAAGATGATGAAGCCGAATCCGGAACGGTATTGCCCTTCAATCCGACAGAGAACAAAGATGACGGCATTGAGCCGGAAGACATAGAAACCGAATATTACGAGGAAGAACTGTACTCTGAATTCGGCCTTAAAAACAAGCCCGGCAAAACAGACAGTTCCGAAGACGGCTATGTCGAAAGAGAATACTATGACGCCCGGGATGAAGCGTCCGGCGGTGACGAATTTGATTTCCTTGACGATGAGGATGAGGACTATATTCCCACCGAAATAGATGACGTTTTCAGCGATGACGATTATCGAGATTCCGGTGATTACGACGATTGATTTGAGCTGCGAAAAGAAACGCCGGACGGGAGTTCAGACAGTATGCGGCAAGAAGAAAAAAGAAAAAGGAATAAATATGTTGCCGCAGCGATTGTAATCATTGTTGCAGCCGCTTTTGCCGCCGCGGTATTGTTCGCCCTGCGCGGAAATGTCAGCTTTTTTTCAGGCCTTGAAAATACCTTAGGCGGGAGAAAAGCGCAGAACAGTCCTTCCTCACCTGCCTTTGCCGGAGAGAGCGGCGGGATGAGTGTTTACTTTATCGATGTCGGAGAGGGAGATTGTTCCCTGATTGTCTGCGACGGCAAAACGATGCTCATAGATTCAGGTGAAAGAGCTTCTTATGATTCCGTTGCCATGACCCTTGATTCCCTCGGAATATCAAGACTTGATTACATTGTCGCCACCCATATGCATTCCGACCATATCGGAGCACTCAGCGAAGTACTGAACGATTACGGCACGGATTTGTTTCTTATGCCGAAACTCCCCCTGGAGCTGACACCGACTTCAAAAGCCTATTCCGATATGCTTGAAGCCCTTGTTGCGAATGATGTTGAGGTTCGTGAGACGGTTGCCGGAGATACCTATTCGCTGGGAAGTGCCGTGATTTGCGTACTCGGTCCGTTAACAACCGAAACAGAGAATGTCAACGATACTTCTGCAATTATAAAAATTACTTACGGCGAAGTTTCATACCTGTTTACGGGGGATGCGGAAGCGGAAGAAGAAACGGCACTGCTGAGCGCGGGAGCGGATTTGAAAGCCGACGTACTGAAGGTCGCTCATCACGGCTCCGGTTCATCTTCCTGCTCAGAGTTTCTTAGGGCGGTGTCCCCTTTGGTCTGCATTATTTCCGTGGGTGCTTACAACGATTACGGGCATCCGAATGACGCGGTTGTCCGGAGACTGTCCGGTTACACAAAAAAGATTTACAGAACGGATGTCTGCGGCACGGTTTGCGTCAGGACAGACGGTGAGAAAACGGAGGTTACTTTCTGATGTTCTACAGCGTTGATAAAATTGAGAACGGTTATGCCGTATGCACCGATGACAACGGCAAAAGAGTCCGGGTCCGGCTTGAAAGCATAGATTCGCGGATTAAAGAAGGCAGTGTTCTTATAATGGATGAAAGCGGGAAGTTCAAAGCGGATTCCGTTGAAGAAAAAAAGAGAAGGGCCGCTAATTTTGACCTTGCATCAAAGCTCTTCAAATAGTTGCATTCTATAAGAATAGAAGCCTGCTTGAATACTATTCGGGCGGAATATACATATTTTGATTTTTTGCGCTGTTTTATTCATTTTGTACTTGAATATTGCAGCGCTTTATTATATAATTTTAATAATATTTTATTATAGTGGGTGCCTGTGCGGAAAAGTCGACGCGGAATGCAAGACGCTGCCCGCCGGTACGGAGGTATTCTTGTTGAAAGATGAAAACAGGTTCCTGATACCGCAGGAAGAAACCGTAAAACAAAAAGAATACATAGAAAAAGTCAGCTTGCTTATTGAGACGGTATTTCCGGCTTCGCCCAAAGCTTTTGTGCATACCTATGGCTGTCAGGGCAATGTTGCCGACAGCGAAAAAATAAAGGGAATGCTTGTTGAAATGGGTTATGTGCTCGTTGATGAGGTTGAGAATTCCGACCTTGTCATATATAATACCTGCGCAATAAGGGAGCACGCAGAGGACAGAGTATTCGGCAACGTCGGAGCACTGAAGAACATCAAAGCCCGAAACAGACAGATGAAGATTATGCTTTGCGGTTGTATGATGCAGCAGAAGCATATCGCTGAAAAAATCAGAAAGAGTTATCCGTTCGTGGATGTGGTTTTCGGCACTCACGTTCTGCACAGACTTCCCGAATTTGTTTACAGAAGTCTTGCAAACGGAGAGAAATTCTGCGAAATACCGGACGGAGACGGGGTTATAGTTGAGAATGTTCCGCTTCACCGTGACAGCGATTTCAAAGCATGGCTCCCGATAATGTACGGCTGCAACAATTTTTGCAGTTACTGTGTTGTTCCGTATGTCAGGGGCAGAGAGAGAAGCAGAGCTCCCGCGGATGTCATCGATGAAGCAAAACGGCTTGTAAAGGCAGGTTATAAAGAAATAACCCTGCTCGGTCAGAATGTCAACTCTTACGGCAAAAATCCCGATTACGGGTATGATTTTGCAAGATTGCTCAGAGAGATAAACGATATTGAAGGTGACTTCATAATCAGATTTATGACCTCTCATCCGAAGGATTGCACCCGCGAATTGCTTGATACCATTGCCGGATGCAATAAGGTCGCTCGGCATCTGCATCTGCCGTTTCAGAGCGGAAGCAACAGAGTGCTCAAAGCCATGAACAGGGGATACACGGTTGAGCAATATACGGAGCTCATAGATTACGCTTACAAGGCGATACCGGATCTTTCAATCACCGCCGATGTCATTGTCGGTTTCCCGGGGGAAACCTATGAAGACTTTTGTGAAACGGTTAACCTTGTCAAAAAAGCAAAATTCACATCTATGTTCACATTCATTTTTTCGGCAAGAGAGGGCACAAAGGCAGCGCAAATGGATGACCCTGTTTCCGAGGAAGAAAAGAGCAGATGGTTCAGGGAACTTCTTTCGGTTCAGGAGAGTGTAGCAGCGGAGAGAACAGCCGAAAGTGTCGGCAAAACATACCGTGTTCTGTGTGAAAGCGTTTCTAAAACCGGCCTCATTCAGGGCAGGACCGGAGGAAATGTCATCATTGAATTCCCTGCGCCGGAAAGTGTTATAGGCAATTTCAAAAATGTTACTGTCACTGAATCTCTTACCTGGATTCTCAGGGGCAGACTTTTGAATGAATGAATACAATTTTAAATTTAAGGAGAAATAAAAATGGACGTAATAGCAATAGCAAGAGAACTCGGAGCAGCCCTTCAGCAGGATGAGCGTTATTTAAAATTTTCACAGGCTCAGAAAGCAAATGAGAAAGACGATGAACTCAACGAGCTTATCGCGAAGTTACAGCTTACCCAGATGAACTTCCAGCACGAAGCCGGAAAAGAGGATAAGGACGACAACAGAATTCAGGAACTTGATGCCGAATTCGGTTCACTCTATACTAAAATAATGGCCAACCCCAATATGCAGGCATACGAGGAGGCGGCAGGCGAGATTGATAAACTTATGAAATACATCAACGGTATTTTCACTCTTTGCCTTCAGGGCGAAGATCCCGCCACGTGTGAGCCTCATATTCACGATGAAAACTGCGAGGGTGACTGCGGCTCCTGCGGTGGCTGCCACTGATAACAGCAGCGGGCGGTCCGCCCGTCCGGCTAAACTCATTACGAAAGGTCAGGTATATTTGTCATGGCAGATTTCACACCCATGATGAAACAGTATTTTGAAATAAAAAAACAATATCCGGACACCATTCTTATGTACCGTCTCGGGGACTTTTATGAGATGTTCTTTGACGATGCAAAAAAGGCGTCCGCTGTGCTTGACCTTGTATTGACAGGCAGAGACTGCGGTCAGGAAGAAAGAGCTCCCATGTGCGGAGTCCCGTTTCACAGTGTCGACTCATACATAGCCAAGCTTGTTGCGAACGGGTATAAGGTGGCTATCTGTGAGCAACTTGAAGACCCGGCGCTTGCCAAGGGAATTGTCAAGAGAAATGTCACCAGGGTTGTCACTCCGGGTACTGTCATAGAGAGCACTATGCTCGATGAAGGAAAAAATAATTTTCTTGCGGTTATCTGTCCCCTGGAAAAGAATATCGGGCTTTGTTTTGTGGATGTTTCAACCGGCAGTCTTCACGCTACAATGTTTGCAAAAAGAAACTGTGAAAAAAATATCATAAACGAACTCGGAAGATTCTCTCCCCGTGAGGTGATAATAAAGTCCGATGTTCTTAAACTTACCGATGTAACAGGCTTCATCAAAAGAAGACTTGATTCCGCTACCTGTGAACTTCTTGACGATGAGTGCTTTGACCCCTCGCTCTGCACATCAACCGTTTTAAACCACTTCAGGGTAAAAAGCGTTGAGGAAGTGCTTCCCGAGGGAGCGGATGCCGCTATGTGTTCAATAGGAGCGGCAATCAATTATCTCAGAGAGGTTCAGAAAAACGAACTTGACAATATCAGGGAAATCAACTTTTACGGCGACGGCAGTTTTATGCGCCTTGATGTTTCGACTGTCAGGAATCTCGAAATAACCGAGACTATGAGGACGCGTGAAAAGCGCGGCACTCTCCTTTGGGTGCTTGATAAGGCGAAAACCTCAATGGGCAGACGTAAACTCCGCTCGTGGATAGAGAGACCGCTTGTTAACATAGGCGGTATCACAAAGCGTCACAATGCGGTTGGTGAGCTTGTTGAAAAATCCGCATTGCGCGAAGATATTACCGAGCATCTCTCGGGCTGTCAGGATATGGAGAGACTTATCACAAGAATATCCTACGGCACGGCAAACGCAAGAGAACTCCGTGCCCTTTCTCAGACCCTTGAAAAGATGCCTTTCATCAAGGAGAAAACATCGCAGTGTACCTGTTCACTCTTGAAAGAAACGAGCGAAGGAATTGAAACTCTGGATGAACTTACAGAGCTTATCAACAGCGCCATTGTTGAGGATCCTCCCTTTTCTGTCAGGGAGGGCGGGATGATCAATTCCGGATTCAATGCCGAGCTTGACGAACTGCATGAACTTGTCAGTAACGGAAAGGGTTTTCTTGCGGCTATTCAGAGCAGAGAGCAGGAAAGAACGGGAATCAAAAAACTTAAAATCAGTTATAACAAGGTTTTCGGTTATTTCATAGAAGTGCCGAATTCGTTCAAAGAGCTTGTTCCCGAAGACTATATCAGAAAGCAGACCCTTGTAAACTGCGAGAGATATATTACTCAGGAGCTTAAAGAGCTTGAATCAAAGGTGCTCGGGGCGCAGGAAAGAATGGCGCACCTTGAATTTGAAATCTTTGACTCCGTCAGGGAAAAAGCCGCCGAAAAGCTTTATGAAATACAGGCAACTTCATCACATGTCGCAACTCTGGACGCCCTGTGTTCTTTTGCAGCCGTTGCCTGTGAAAATAATTATATCTGCCCCGAAATGAGCGCAAATGATGAGATTATAATAAAAGAAGGGCGTCATCCTGTTATTGAAAAGACTATTGATTATCCCTTCGTACCGAATGACACATGCCTTAATAACGGTGATGACAGATGTGCAATAATAACCGGTCCGAATATGGCAGGCAAGTCCACCTATATGCGTCAGGTTGCCTTGATTTGCCTTATGGCGCAGGCGGGGTCATTTGTGCCCGCGTCAAGTGCCCGCCTATGTATAGTTGACGGAATATATACGAGGATAGGCGCATCAGATGATCTTGCATCCGGTTCATCCACATTTATGGTGGAAATGAGCGAGGTGGCGGATATTTTAAAGAGCGCCACACGCAGGAGCCTGATTATTTTTGACGAAATAGGCAGAGGCACCTCGACCTATGACGGTATGAGCATAGCGAGAGCCGTTTTGGAGTATTCATGTGACCCAAAAAAACTCGGAGCAAAAACCCTCTTTGCCACTCACTATCATGAACTGACCGAAATTGAAAATACGGTCAGCGGGGTGAAAAATTATAATGTTGCAGTCAAGAAGAGAGGGGATGATATCACCTTCCTTCGCAGAATTACTCCCGGTTGCGCAGACGGCAGTTACGGAATTGAGGTAGCAAAGCTGGCAGGCGTTCCTTCATCCGTTGTTGAACGCGCCAAAGTGGTTCTTAAAGAGATAGAAAGTGAGAGCGGCAGACCGATTGTTTTTGAAAGCAGTCACAGCGATGCTGACGATTATCAGATTTCTTTCAATTCGGAGAAAGATGACGCTGTCAGGCAGAGACTCAAAAATACAGATGTGAATACCCTTACGCCCATAGAGGCGCTTCAGTTGCTTTATGAACTTAAAACAATGATCGATTAATCGTTCGGAAAGGAGTTGCTTTATGAAAAAAATAAATGTAATGCCCGATTATCTTGCGGAGCTTATTGCTGCAGGTGAAGTCGTGGAAAGACCGGCCTCGGTTGTAAAGGAACTCCTTGAAAATTCAATAGATGCCGGTGCAAGTAATATAACTCTGGAAATACGCAACGGCGGTATAACATATATCAGAGTGACCGACAACGGCTCCGGTATTGATCCTCAGGATGTACGCGATGCATTTGTCAGCCACGCAACAAGCAAGATTACAACATTCGAAGACCTCAATTCAATTCTGACCCTCGGTTTCAGAGGCGAGGCACTGGCAAGCATAGCCGCAGTTTCAAAGATTGATTTGCTTACAAGGCTCAAAGGGAGCGGCACCGGCACGAGATACTGCGTCGAATACGGTGAGGAAACCCTGCTTGATGAGGCGGGCTGCCCGGAGGGCACAACCATAACGGTAAGAGATATTTTCCAGAAGACTCCCGCCAGGATGAAGTTCCTGAAAAAAGATGTTACAGAGGCGAATGCCGTGGCCGCAGTTGCGGACAGAATTGCCCTTTCTCATCCGGAAGTCACATTCAGGTTTATCAGAGACGGAAAGCAAGTTCTTATGACCACAGGTTCCGGGGATTTGCTTACCTGTATCAGAGAAGTGTTCGGTAAGGAGTTTGCCTCCCAGATGATTCCCTGCGAAGGCAGTTCGGATGCGGTTAAAATTGAGGGCTATATTTCTAAGCCGGTTTTTTCAAGGCCAAACAGAAATATGCAATTCTTCTTTCTGAATAACCGCTGCATAAAAACCGGCACCTGCTCTGCAGCTCTGTCGGAAGGGTATAAAAACAGCATTATGGTTGGGAAGTTCCCCGCCTGTGTTATCAATATAGACATTGATCCGTCAAGGGTGGATGTCAATGTTCATCCCGCAAAGACGGAAGTCAGATTTTCCGATGAAAGGCCTGTGTTTAACGCCGTTTATTCAGGCGTGAAAAACGCGCTTGCGCTCGGAGATACAAGAAAGCAGATATTTGCCGACACATTGGTAAAAAGAGAAAATACGCAAAAATATACCGGAAGTGCGAAGCAAACGGCTGAACAGATAAAAATGGCGCCGCCGCGTTCCGATTTCTGGCAGCACTACACGCCTCAGGGTAAGTCCGTCAATGCGCTGGAGGGCAAAAAACCGGCAGTAACCACCACTTTCACGGCCAACTCTCCTGTTGAGACACTTCAGCCCGATGATGAAAGAATAGACAGTCGCGAAGATATACTCCTGAATTCCCGCCCGATTGCGGAACCCGTACGGGAAGAAGTACCGGAGCCAGTTATCGAAACGCCGGAACAGCTGAGCGGAAATGACGGTTTTGACGAGCAGAAGTTTCATCTTGTCGGTGAAGCTTTTACAACCTATATTATCTGTGAGTATGATAAGAAACTTGTTATCATAGACAAGCACGCCGCTCACGAGAGAATCATTTACGAAAGGCTGAAAAAAGAGCACGGTGAAAGGTCGGGCCAGATGCTTCTCGCTCCCGTCACAGTAACCTTGCCCAAAGAGGAGTATTCAGCCGTTCTTGAAAATGCTGATTTGCTCTCCGATTCGGGTTTTGCGGTTGAAGATTTCGGCAGCGGATGCGTTTTAGTTAGAGAGTGCCCGATGGAGCTTGAAGCTGCGGAGATTGAAGAGGTTATTTCCGAAATCGCAGGCAGATTTGTTGAGAAGAAACAGGATGTTTCATTTGAAAAACTGGATTGGATTTTTCATTCTGTTGCATGCAGGAGCGCTGTTAAAGCCGGGAACTTTACGTCGGAATATGAGATGGAGATTTTTGCAAAGCAGCTTCTGTCAATGCCGGATATAAGATACTGTCCTCACGGACGTCCGGTCCTTATTGAAATGACGCAAAGAGAGTTGGAGAAGAATTTTGGCAGAGTGTAAAATACAGGTTGCGGCGGTTGTCGGGCCTACAGCTTCAGGGAAAACGGCTCTCAGTGTCAATCTCTGCAGGGCGCTTGACGGGGAAGTTGTTTCCTGTGATTCAATGCAGATTTACAAGGATATGGATATAGCGACAGCCAAGCCCACTCCTGCCGAGATGGGGGGCATACCCCATCACCTGATTGGCTTTGTGGATACTTCCGAAGAGTTCAGCGTGGCACGCTACTGTGAGGAAGCAAAGAAGGCAATTATTTCAATTCACGCACGCGGGAAAATGCCTGTCGTAGTCGGCGGGACGGGTCTTTACTACTCTTCCCTTGTCGATAATATTGATTTTTTTCACGAAGAAAACGATTATGTCTATCGCGAAGAACTTAAAAAAGAAGCTACCGAAAAAGGTGCGCAGGTGCTCCTTGACCGCCTTGCGGAAATTGATCCCGTCGGAGCTGAAAAGCTTCATGTAAACGATTTGAACCGCATTATCAGGGCGCTTGAAAAATATCAAGTAACCGGTATGACAAAAACACAGTCGGATGAAAAATCCAGGGGACAGCCCTCTCCTTTTGAGTTCAGGAGTATTTGCCTGAGTGCCAGGGACAGGCAGGTCCTCTATGACCGGATTAACAGGCGTGTTGACGGTATGATTGAGGCGGGTCTTGTTGAAGAAGCAAGGCGATTCTTTGCTCTGCCTGCCGGCAACACTGCCGTTCAGGCCATCGGATATAAAGAACTCAAGCCGTTCATTGACGGAGAAAAAAGTCTTGATGAATGTATTGAAACACTTAAAATGCAGACCAGACGGTATGCCAAAAGGCAGCTTACCTGGTTCAGACGGGATGAGAGGATAAAAGTCATTTATATTGACGATTACTCTTCTGTTGAAGAAATGACAGACGCAGCACTTGAATATCTCAGAAACGGAGGTGAACATATTTGAACAGCGACAGACTTACGAGAATCCTTGCGGTGATAACCGTAATCGGAGTTCTTGGTTTTGCGGGAATGGCAGTTTATAATAAGATTGGCGGAGGATATAAAACCGTTACGGCGTACGTTCAGGAAGTGCCTGAGGCTGTTGAAGCGGATATGTTTATCATAAGGGATGAAACGGTGCTTGACGGAAACAAGGAGGGAGTTGTTGTTCCCCTTGCCGTGAACGGTGAAAGGGTCAGCAACGGCAGCCGTATCGCAGCGGTTTTCGGTGACGAAAAATCAGCGGAAAAATATTCCGGGATGCTGGCTCTTGAGAAAAAGCTGGCAGTTTATGAAAAAATCAACAGTCAGGTTAAACTTGCAAATCTCGATATAGACAAGCTCAGCAGTGAAATCTATTCCGAGTTTTATTCCATACTCGATGCCGCCTACAGCAACGATTTTTCAGATCTTTCTTCAAACGAACTTTCATTCGCGGAGAAGCTGTCACGTAAAAACATTTCTCTCGGATATGAAATCGACTGCGCCGACCAGATAGCCGCCCTTGAAAAGGAAATATCGGTTATGTCGTCTGCAAAGCCCAAAAGCATCGTCAGCGCGGAGAAATCGGGGTATTATGTCAGCAGGCCCGACGGATATGAAAATATACTCACTCCGGAAGATATCGCGGAACTGACGGAAGAAAAGCTCAACACCGCTTTCAAGTCGGAAAAGTCAGAGGTTGCCAATGACACCTTCGGCAAAATAATCGAAAACTTTGACTGGTATGTCGCCTCCGTTGTCGGATCGGGGCGGCTCAATGATATGAGGCCGGGAGCAAAGGCAGACCTGGTACTCGGAGACTCCGACGGTGAAACGGTCAGAGCAGAACTGTTTAAGAAGACAGTTATTGACGACAATAAGGTTTTGCTTGTGTTCAAATGCTCGCAAATGAATGAAAATCTTGCAACAGTCAGAAAGGTTGCGGGAAAGATTGTAACCGTAACCCATAACGGAATAAAGATACGCAGAGACGCAATCAGGTTTGACGATGACGGTCGTATAGGCGTTTATATCCGGGAAGGTAATGTAGTAAAATTCAACAGGATTCAGGAGCTTTACTCAAATGATTCTTATGTTGTTGCCAAGGATATGACAGGTACTCCCGGCTGGCTTTCGCAGTTTGATAAGATTCTGGTATCCGGAAAGGAGCTTTCAAATGGAAAAGTCATTGATTGATATGAGATTTGAAGATATAGAAGAGAATCTGAAAGTTATAAGAGAAAATATTTCACGTGCCGCAGTGTCTTCCGGCCGCGAACCCTCGTCGGTTCATCTTATGGCGGTAACCAAAACGGTTGAACCAATATATATCAATCACGCCATTCTTCAGGGGATTGACCTCATAGGCGAAAACAGGGTTCAGGAATTTCTCGCAAAAGAACCGGAGCTTGAACTCGGAAACTGTTCTGCCCATCTGATAGGTCATCTGCAATCAAACAAAGTCAAGAAAATCATCGGAAAGGTTTCCGTAATCCAGTCCGTTGACAGTGTCGGACTGGCAAAAGAAATATCCAAGCACGCCGGAAACGCCGGCATTGTCCAGGATATACTTCTTGAAATCAACGCCGGAAGCGAGGACAGTAAGTTCGGATTTGAATTGGACGAAGTTAAAGAAAAAACGCTGGAAATCGCTGAAATTGACAATATACGGGTCAAAGGACTGATGTGTGTTGCCCCGATTTGCGATGAAAAACGCAAACTTTTAAAAATTTTTGAAAATATATATAATAAGTTTATTGACATTAGAGCAGAAAAAAGGGATAATATCAATATGGATATTTTGTCTATGGGAATGTCCGGTGATTATGAGACCGCCATTGAGGGAGGCTCAAACCTTGTCAGAGTAGGTTCGGCAATCTTCGGCCCCAGGATATATTCAGATAAACACTAAACAGTATAAACTCGGTCGCCGTGGGTGGCCGTGTTCATAAGGAGGAAGTATACCAATGAGTTTTATGGACAAATTTCACAACTGGATCAACACCTCGGATGATAACTATGTTGACGGCACAGACGGGGAATATGATGATGAATTTGATTTCCAGCCTGATGCAGATGAGAGACCCTCTCAGCCCATAGTTAAAAGTCATGCTTTTACCCAGAGAAATGACAGATCCTCAAACGTTGTCAATATCAATTCTTCAAAGCCGTCCGGCGCAAAGCCTCGCGTAGTATTCCAGAAGATTGACAGATTTGATGATGTTAACAAGGTTGCGGATATCCTTAAAGAAAAGAGGATAGTTGTCCTCAATCTCGAATCCTGCCCCAATGCCGATGCCCAGAGAATAATCGATGTTCTCTACGGTGTATCATATGCCAATGACGGAGCTTTCAAGAAGGTTGCAGGCAGAGCCTATATCATCACTCCCAACAATGTTCCCGTATCCGGCGAACTCGGTGACGAGATTATCGATATGGGAGACGAATTTTGATTACAAGGCGGTGTAGATAATGCTTAAACCCGAACAGATTTCAAATGCGAAATTTACTCCCGTGTCGGCGGGTACCTATAATTCCGGGGAAGTTGACGCTTTTCTCGGTATAGTTGCCGAAGCGTATGAACAGGCGCTTAACGAAAAGACCGATCTCATAAAGAAAATAAGTATTCTCGCCGAAAAGGTTGAGAGTTACCGCAAGGATGAGGATGCTCTTAAAAGTGCGCTTCTCGATGCTCATAAAATGGCTGAGAGTGTGACAAAAGAGGCGAACGAAAAGGCAACCGCTCTTATTTCGGACGCAGAAGAAAAGGCGAATTCCGTCAGAGCGGACGCCGACAAGTATTCGGTTGAGCTTTCTGAAGCTGCCCGTATGCAGGCCGGTGAAATTGTCAACAACGCCAGAAATGCCGTCAATTCCCTTACCGCAAGAGCACAGGAAGAGGCGGATGCAAAGATTGAGAGCGCCAACGCCAAGGCCCAGAGCATAATTGATGCTGCCAGGTCAAACGGAGAAAAGATAGTCGGAAACAGCAAAAAAGAGTTCGATTTTTACACCCGTGAGCTCAACAAGCTCAAATCCGAAATGCTTAAATTCAAGACTCTCGTTGAAGAGCTTTGCAACGGTAACATTGATGTGAGCGAAATTCCCGCCTTTATTCCCGATGAGATACCTGTCTTTGAGCCGGACGCAGAAGAGATTACTGTCGAAGAGCCTGAAGCCGTGGAACCCGAAGCTCCGGAAAGCACCGTTACAGAAGAGGCCTTTGCCGAGATAGAGGCAGATATTGCCAAGACAGAGCCTGATGATAATTCCTCCGAACCGGAAGGCTCTGCTCCTGCTGACGAAGCAGAGGATGCTCCTGAAGAGATAGAAATTCCTTTTGAAGAGAAGGAAACCGACAGTGCCAGGGACGACCTTGACGATTTCTTCGGTTTGTTCAATGATATTGAGTCTGCTTCTCAGGACGGAATATCCGATGATATAGATAACCTTCTTCCCGATTCATTCGTTGAAGAGAAAAAAGAGGAACCCGCCCCCGCGTCATTTTCCTCAGATATTCCCGTTATTGAAGGAACACCCGATAACGCAACGCAGGACGATGATTCGTCTGTTCTTGATGACCTTGATCTGATTGAAAACGACGATGAGAATGACGATGAAGATGACGATATAACTTCGTTATTTGACGACCTTTTTGATTAAAAGGTATGTTTCAGTTTGTTTCTCTTCTTCTTATTGCCGGTCTCGTTGCCGCTGACAGAGTTACCAAAGCTCTTGTACTTAAGTCTTTGGCAGAGCAAGATCCGAAGCCGGTGATAAACGGAGTATTAAGGCTCAGGTATGTTGAGAATTCCGGAGCGGCTTTCAGCATTTTTTCCGATAACACGCTTATGCTGACCGTGTTCACGGCTCTTGTGCTGGTCCTGTGCCTTTTTATTTTACTTACGCATAAATCAAAGTCAAAGTTTGTCAATGCCGGGCTTATTCTTGTTATAGCCGGGGGTATAGGCAACGAGATTGACAGAATTGTAAGCGGCTGTGTTATTGATTTTATTGAGCCTCTTTTTGTGAATTTTGCCGTTTTTAATTTTGCCGACTGCTGCGTAACGGTCGGAGCATTTATGCTCATTGTTTATGAATTGTATGAATTTATAAACGAAAAGCGGAAAACCGGGAAAGATAAAAATGATTGAAACAATAACCTCAATTGAATATGATGAACCGATTTGCGTTGAGGTAGATGAAAGTTTTTCACAGGAGAGAGCCGATAAGATTCTCTCCTTTCTTCTTAAAAGTTATTCCCGCTCATTTGTTCAGAGTCTGTTTTCAGACTCTCTTGTTACCTGCAACGGAAAACCTGTGTCAAAGAGTTACAGGGCAAACATCGGTGATATATTTGAGTTTACGGTGAAGGAGCCCGAGGCGGTTTCACTTGATAAGGAAAATATTCCGCTCGATATTGTTTATGAGGACACGGTTATGCTTGTTGTCAACAAGCCGAGAGGAATGGTTGTGCACCCTGCACCCGGCAACCTGTCCGGAACTTTAGTCAACGCATTGTTGTATCACTGCGACGGAGAGCTTTCCGGGATAAACGGAGTCACAAGGCCGGGAATAGTTCACAGGATAGACAAGGACACAAGCGGTCTGCTTCTCGTGGCTAAAACCGACGTTGCCCATATATCCCTCTCCCGTCAGATTCAGGAGCATTCGCTTGACAGGGAATACAGAGCCGTTATTCACGGCAGGCTAAAAGAATCCGAAGGAGTTGTGGATGCCCCGATAGGCAGAGATACAAACGACCGTAAAAAGATGTGCGTCACGCAAAAGAATTCCAAAAATGCCGTAACTCATTACAAGGTTATTGAGGAGTATCCGGGTTTTTCTTTTATTTCCTGCAAACTTGAAACCGGGCGCACCCATCAGATAAGGGTTCATATGGCGTATATCGGGCACCCTGTTGCCGGCGATACGGTTTACGGAAATAAAAAGCCGGCACTCCCGGGAGGGCAGTGTCTTCACGCTGCCGTGCTCGGCTTTGATCATCCAATTACAAATGAAAGGATTAGGCTTGAAGCTCCGCTGCCGGAGTATTTCACGAACTTTATCAGGAAAATCAGATGAACAAAATAAGTGAATTCAGCAAGTGGCTTGTTATTTCGGATATTGACGGTACCTTGATTGACAGATTGCATCGCCTGCCGGTGAGAAATATTGAGGCGATAGCAGATTTTGTCAAAAAAGGCGGCAATTTCACTCTTGCTTCTTCACGGGGAGTTGAGTCCCTGTTCAGACATTATAAAGACCTGCCTCTCAACAATATTCCCGCTGTTATTCTGAACGGCGCCGGTATTTATGACTTCGGGAAAAAAGAGATGGTATATTTCAATGCAATGAGTCGCCGCGTCGTTGATGAAATCTGCAAGATACCAAAAAAATTCCCGACAATCGACATCGTTATAATTACGAAAGATAACGCTTATGTTGTTTTCCCCGCGTGGTGGGGTCTGAATTATACGTTGATAGACAAAATTAAGCATAAGATATCCTTCAATATAAACAGCATTCCCAAGGAAGATTGGGGCAAAATAGTTTTCTCGGGCGCACCGTGGAGAGTAAAACGTTTACAGAAATATCTCAACGGCATAGAGAATCCCGAATTTATTACCTGCCGTGCTTCGATTTTCGCGATTGAGCTTATGGCTCAGGGAAGTGAAAAGGGAACCACCGCCCTGAAACTCGCCGATATGCTCGGCATTGACAGAAGTAAAACGGCCGGTATAGGCGATTTTTTCAACGATTTCAACCTGCTCAGAAGTGTGGCGGTTCCGGCTGCCTGCGGTCAGGCGCCCAAAGCGCTGAAAGAAATAGCTGAATTCGTTGCCTGCCGCTGTAAGGAAGGCGCGGTTGCCGATTTCCTTGAATATCTTATAAACGAAAAGATACTTGAAAACAATTAGGCGAGCGATATTGTTGCCTTAAATAAAAAACGAATAAACAGGAGGTGACTGCAATGGATGCAGTTATCAAAAAGCAGTTAAAAATCCAAGCGTGCAAGGCCAGGATGGGTATCATTGAAGGAGTTTACAATGCAAAATCCGGCCATCCGGGCGGAGCGCTTTCTTGTGTGGATATTGTTACATATCTGTACTTCGCCCATATGAACATCAATCCGGAAAAACCGGATGACGAAAACAGAGACCGTTTTGTTCTTTCAAAAGGTCATGCAGCACCCGCTCTTTATTCCGTTTTGGCTCTCAGAGGGTTTTTCCCCGTTGATCTTCTCAAAACCTTGAGAAAAAGCGATTCGATTTTACAGGGACATCCCAACACCCATATTCCGGGAGTTGATATGTGCACCGGGTCCCTCGGTCAGGGAATCTCGGCTGCCTGCGGTATGGCTCTCGGAGCAAAGCTCGGTAAAAAGAATTTCAGAGTCTACACAGTTTTGGGTGACGGGGAAATAGAGGAAGGTCAGGTCTGGGAAGCCGCTATGTATGCCGCTGCCAAAGGTCTTGACAACCTTGTCGCCGTTGTGGATAACAACAATTTGCAGATAGACGGAACACTTGCAGAAGTCAACTCTCCTTATCCGATAGCGGAGAAATTCGCGGCTTTCGGCTGGAATGTTATAGAAATATGCGCCCACAGTTTTGATGAGATAGACGCCGCCTTCAATGCGGCAAAGGACTTCAAAGGCAAGCCTACACTGATTCTGGCAAAGAGCGTAAAGGGTAAGGGCGTTTCCTATATGGAGGACCAGGTTGACTGGCACGGCAAAGCACCTAATGAGGAACAGTACAATCAGGCGCAGGCCGAACTTAAAGCGGCTCTCGCAGAGCTTGAAGCATAAGGAAAGGACGGTAGACAAAATGGCTGATGTTATTAAAACCGCAACCCGTGATGCTTACGGAAAAGCACTTGTTGAACTCGGCGCGACAAATGATAAGATAGTTGTTCTGGATGCTGACCTTGCCGCTGCAACCAAAACCGGAATGTTCAAGAAGGCATATCCGGAGAGATTTATTGACAGCGGTATTGCCGAGAGCAATATGATGGGTGTTGCCGCAGGTCTTGCAAGCGTCGGATATACTGTATTTGCAAGCACTTTTGCAATGTTTGCCTCAGGCCGCGCATTTGAGCAGGTCAGGAATTCAATAGCATATCCCAATCTCAATGTTAAGGTCTGTGCCACTCACGCCGGTATTTCTGTCGGTGAGGACGGCGCAAGTCATCAGTGCTGTGAGGATATGGGTCTTATGAGGACTATCCCCGGTATGACAATAATAAATCCCGCCGATGCGGTTGAAGCAAGAGCTGCGGTTATAGCCGCCGCTGACTATAAAGGCCCTGTCTATATGAGATTCGGCAGGCTGGCCGTTCCCTGTGTTTTTGATGACAGTTACGAATTCAAGTGGGGTAAGGCGGTTACCCTCTGCGAAGGAAAAGATATAACCATCTGCGCTTCCGGTCTTATGGTCAACGAAGCTGTCGAAGCAAGGAAAATACTTGCGGCTGACGGAATTGACGCTGAGATAGTAAATGTTCACACCGTTAAGCCCCTCGATACGGAAACCATCTGCCGTTCCGCGGCTAAAACCGGCTGTGTTGTAACGGCTGAGGAACATAACATTATAGGCGGACTCGGCAGCGCGGTTTGTGAGGCAATCTGCGAGAGCGGAACTCTTGTTCCCGTGTGCAGAGTAGGCGTTGAGGATAAGTTCGGAAAATCAGGACCTGCTGTTGAGCTTCTCCATATTTTCGGCCTTGATGCTGCCAATATTGCGGCGAAAGCAAAGCAGGCCGTAGCTATGAAAAAGTAAGTGACTGTATGGAAGAAAAGGTTTTAAAAAAGTCATTTCTCGGCGGATTCAAAAAGAGTGATGTTCTTGATTGCATAGAAACTCTCCAGAAAGAAAACGAATACCTCAGACGCAGCGTTGAAGAACTCAGTGCTGTCAGAATCGAGAACGGAAATCTGAAAGAAAGAATTGACGAACTGACTGCGGAGAATTCTGCTTTGCACTCGGAAATTGACAGTTTCGGAGCGCGTAAATCCGTAACCGATGAAAAATCGGAAAACCTGGTCAGAGATGCTGTTAAATATTCGGACAGCCTTGTTGATGAAGCTAAGACGAGAGCAGGGATTGCGGTTAAAAAGGCAGACGAGGCCGTCGGTAACGCAATCGGCAATATTGAAGGAATGAGTGAAAAGGTCAGTTCTGTCAAAGAAGATGCTGACGCTGCATTATCTTCTGTAATATCCTGTATTGACGATCTGCTTGATAAACTCAGGAATTCAGCTTCCGGATTGAACGACGGAGAATGATATGAGCACATACAATATTAACCTTGCCGAAATCAGGGACGAAATACCAAAACTCAAAGCAGGTGACAGAGTGCTTCTGAACGGCACGGTCTATACCTCGCGCGATGCGGCTCATAAGCGTATTTTTTCCCTTATGGATGAGAACAGGGAACTTCCGTTTGAATTAAAAGACGCCTGCATTTATTTCGCCGGACCTACGCCCACACCGGAAAATATGGCGGTGGGCAGTTGCGGGCCGACAACTGCAGGCAGAATGGATAAGTATTCTCCCCGCCTTCTCGATGCCGGGCTGGCGGCTATGATAGGCAAGGGATTGAGAAACGATGAAGTCAAAGATGCAATAATCAGGAATAAAGCGGTTTATTTCTGCGCCATCGGCGGCGCGGGAGCGTTGTATTCCGGGTGCATAACATCTTGTGAGGAGATTGCTTTCAAAGATCTCGGATGTGAAAGTGTCAAAAGGATGACAGTAAAGAACTTTCCTGTTTACGTGGGAATTGATTCCTCCGGGAACGATATATATACCGGGAGGGGCTGAAATGTTGCTGTTTCTTTTATCTCCTCAGTTCAGGCTGATTGTAATGGCGCTTGTTCCCGCCTTAATTCTGCTTGTAAGGGTTTACAGGGCTGACAGGATTGAGAAAGAACCGGCCTCGCTGCTGATATCACTTGTGTTATACGGCTTTATTTCGGCCGGAATTGCCATTGTTCTTGAAACAATAGGGATGTCCGTTATCGACAATTTTTATGAGAAGGATACCAGAGAATACAACCTGGTTTTGTATTTTGCGGTGGTAGGCGGTTCGGAAGAACTCTCGAAATACCTGATGCTTCACAGACGAACCTGGCGTTCCCGCGATTTTAACTGTCAGTTTGACGGAGTTGTGTATTCAACTTTCGTCTCGCTCGGTTTCGCCGCTATTGAGAACGTGAAATATGTCCTCAATTTCGGCTTTGCTACGGCGCTTGTAAGGGCTGTTACTGCGGTTCCCGGTCACGCCTGTTTCGGCGTGTTTATGGGCGTTTGGTACGGAGTGGCTAAGCGGTATTATAGCTCCGGCAAACGCGGCTGCTCACTCTTTTTCAGACTTCTGTCACTTGCCGTTCCTGTTTTTGCCCACGGGCTTTACGATTACTCAGTTTCCTATGAGAATTCGGGAATACCGTTTTTTGCGGTGGTGGCTGTTATTTTTATCCTTGCATTTTTATCGGTCAGAAAAGCCAGTAAAAACGACACCTATATAGACGGGCAATACTGAATAATACAATATATAAATTGAACTCCGGATGAGCATAAAGCCATCCGGAGTTTTTTAATGTTTGCTTTTAAAGTGGTTAAGGAGAGGATTAAGCAGCCTTATCTGCCTTGGGCTGACCTTTTATCAGACTGAAAAGTTTGGTAACAAGAACAATCGGATACTCCGACAGCCCGTTTGTGCCGAATTTATCAAGCATACCGAGGCTCAGTTTCTTTGAAAGTCCCGCCTCTTTTTCTTTATCTTTATCGGCTTTGCGCAATCCCGCATTGGCAAGTGCGTCCTTAAGTTCCTTTTCAACCTTTTTGGTTTCGCCTTCCTTTTCCACGGTTGAGGCGAGCAGAGCCTCGGTGTCGGCTATGGCCTTTTCAAGTTCCTGCGCCTGTTCGGCGGTAAGTCCTGACTTGTCAGCTTCTTTAGCTTCTTTCAGCAGGTTTTTCAAGCCTCTTGTATCTCTGGCCTGGTTAAACTGCGGGAAATTGGGGTCCGAATAAACATTCTCTATGTCATCGTATGCGAGTATGTTTGTGGCAAGAGTGAGTATTATATCGTTTCTCGCTGTACTCTCATGCCCCTGATTGTCAAAGTAGAAGGTTGTGTCGGGCAGAAGGCCGGTTGAAGCGTCAACAACCCTGTCCGGGGAAATATGGTTATGGTCGGGATTTGAGCAATAGGTGTTTGCCTGTTGATAACCCTCCGGTAATGTTTCTCCGCAGTTTGCGCTTATTGCACCCATGGAGGTTGAGTCAAGGTCAATAACGCCGTCTGCGTTTTCCTTGTTCCAGGAGTTTCCGACATTGTAAATCGGGAAATCATAATCAACGATATTGAAAGCCTTGATTCCGAATTCCGCAAGCCTCTTTATATTTGCGTCCGAGTTTAACTGTGCCTTGTAGAACATATCCGTCTGGCGCTTTATTTCGGCCATCTCCGGGTCGGAAAGCCATTTTTCAGCGGCGCCGGGATAATCGGCAGAGGGGCAGAGCGCCCACATATTTGTGCAATATCTTATGACATCGTTGACAAGATTATAGCAGGTGTCGTTCAGCACTTCCTCAATGACATCATCGGGGAGAATTCTCAGCGCAACCTCGATCCATCTTGCCGTGTTTTCATCCATCAGCCCTTCAAGGAAACCGTTGTAGAGGTAATCAAGATTAAGAAAAGTAAGGTCAAGGTTAAATACATCACCGATTATGGAAGAACCGTCAAGAGCGGGCACAATATAAACGACTTTATTGATTGAAGGATAAACGTCAGGTCTGCCTTCATAGGTGCCGTTGTAGTACTCAAGCAGACCATTTGAAATTGCGCCGCCTAAAGAAATCGGAACGATGTTAACCTTATCATGTCCGGTCTCTTCCTTGACCATTTCTATATAGCGGTAAAGTCTGTCAACAATATCAAGATTGTTGCCGAATGAATTGTATGCGAAGTAGTAGAGATGATCCTCACCCGCTATTTCGCCGTATTTTTCAAGAGGAATATTTCTGTAAATTGTGGCCTTCTCTTCCGGGGTGCAGGCGGCTACCGATTTCGGATATTCTTCAAGTTCGCAGTATTTGCTGTCTTTGCCCTGAGAGTCACAGATGTTCATATAGAAAAGCTGGTATACCACTTTTTTCAGAGCTTTGGAGAGACCCATATTTTTCTGGAAAAGCAAGGTAAAAAGAACGGGAAAAAGTACTGTGCGTACAATCGCACCGACATCGGCGTACATCGGGAAACAGGTTATTTCTTTGCCGTCCTTGTCGAGAACACGGTTTCCGTTTCCGTCGGTAAGGTATACGTTGGACTGACCTATTCCGTGAATGACTATTGAAGGCACTGTGTTGCAATTACCTTCACCGCCGCAATGTGTTTTTGTGCCGTCAGCGGCAACCGCGGCCACGCTGCAAATCGAAAAAACAAATGATATTGCGAGCAGAACAGAGATTATTTTTTTCATAAATTTCCCCCCTGAAACAGTTTTATTTTTTTAGTAAACCGAGACTGATTTTTTTCGAGATTTTTTCTATTACAGCATCTTTTATCGATTGCTGTTCGTCTTTTTTCTGTTCCGTGAAATAAGAAAGAACGGCCTTTATGCTTTCCGCTGATTTTTTCGCTCTTTCGGAATCTGCAACGGTCAGGTCCAATACGGCACGCGCTTGCGCAACCGATTCCCTGAGCTTTTCCGTTATCCCTGCATCGCGAGGAAGAGTGCCGTTTTCAATTTTACCGAGAAGCCTTTCCGCTTCCGGGAGAAGGTGCCTTCTGAGCGACTGTGTGTTGCTTGAAAAATTAAACTGAGGATAGTTCACGGGATCTGAATGTACATCGTCAATTCTGCCGAGGATCAATGATATGAAGAGATTGAGTACGGCATCATTTCTTCCAACCTCGTGATGCTGGTTAAGGAAAATCCAGGTGCTGTCCGGCAGGAGAGCGGTTGAAACGTCAATTTTGTTATCCGGCGAAATATAACTGTAATCCGGATACTCCGGGTTGGTTTTTTTCTGCCTGTAGTTTTTGCCGAGGGTACCTTTGTTGGGCACACCGGTCGCTCCGAGAGTGGTTGATGACAGATTTATTATACCGTCGGTATTATATCTGCCGGTTGATGAAACAACCTCAAAAAACCTGTATTCAGGTTCGCCGAATGAAAGATTGGACCCCGAAATGAAGGAAACCTTCACTCCGTCTGCGACAGCCGAAAGAATATTTTTTTTGAGATTCAGTCTCGCGGTTTGAAATCTGTCGGTTTTTTCTTTTAATTTCTTTTTGGAGGCGTCCGACAAATATCTGTCAGCGAGGTCATCATATCTGTATGACGGAAGCATAGCCCACATTTGCGGGCAGTTAATCATTACCGTATCAAGAGCGGCATCAACCGCCGACTCCAGGACGGCTTTTATGACTCTGTCCGGCAGAATGTGAAGCAGACTCCCGATAATATAACCATATGATTTCTTCCCTGCAATTTCCTCCGAGATATCCGCAGGAAAAACGTGATGAATAAAGGCGGATGACATGTTGAAATTTTTCTCAAAGAGATCCGCGACTATGTCCGTTCCGTTAAGGCAGGCAACGGCATTCACAATATTATCTATGTCCCTGTGACCGAAGCATTCAAGATAAGCGGTCAGTATTGTTCCTCCCAGGCTTATCGGGAGAAGTGTGACCTTTTCACAGCCCGTTTCGGATTTTACGTTTTGTATATAGCTGTCAAGTTCTTCGGCGCTTTTCAAAGGATCGCCCACAAGGTTAAACGTAAAGAAGTATATTTTGTCCCTTCCTATGATATCGGGGAGTTCCTTCATAGGTACCATAATGTCAAGCCAGCGGAGTTCCTCATCCGAGAACGTGGCCATCGAGTGTGGATTGCGCTGCGTTATCAGGTTGTTGACATGGTTGCCGTCACTGTCGCATTTCTGAGGCCAAAGAGACTCGGATACCAATTTGTAAACCGCTTTTTTTACCTTAGCCGGGTCTGACGCTGCTATTGATTTGAATATTTCCCTTTTCACCTCAGGGAAATACAATCGTGCGGTATCGGTATCCGGAAAAATGAATGTTCCGCCCAAATCGTTCCCTTTTCTGTCTTTAATGTGATGGCCGTAAGAGTCATAAAGAAAGGTTTGGGAATGATTGATTCCCGGCAGAATTATCAAAGGATTATGTTTTGATTTATTCATTTTATTATTCCTCCGTATCGGAAGAAAGAGTTTTGTCATAGTTTTTGCCGACATCTGCTGCCGCAAGGCCGAGAAAGACAAACATCAGCGGAGTCGTTATGGGCTGTGTGATGTTGACAAGCCCCTGCACAAAGTAGCCGAAAACGGAGAGACAGACAGCCTTTTTGATTATGCTGTCGGATTTAATTCCTTTTACAATGACGGTTATGAAAACACCGAGATAAGATATCAATCCCCAGAAGCCGACAGTTACAAGATACTGTACAAGTTCGCTGTGGGCATTATCTATATTGTAAATGAATTCGTCGGGGAAGAAAGAAGTGCCGAATTTGCTTATAAGCAGGGAGGGAACCATATCCTCTCCGAACCCGATGAGTTTTTTGAATGCCGGCAGAGAGCCGTAAGCACTAAGGCATTTCTTCCAGATAAATCCGCGGTGCGAACCCCAATAGTTATCAAAGCGGAGATAGTTACCGAAATATCCGAGCAGGGTAAATCTGTCAAAGAATGTGAAATAAATGAAGGCGATAATTGTTGCCGCCGCGAGAAGACCTGTAAGCACCAGAGCAGATATCCTGATGATTCTGAGGGTGCGCTGTTTAATGTCAAATTTCGTCAGAAGTATGATAATTATTGCGCAGATTGCCATTCCGCAGATGAATATTGCAGGATTGAGCAAATATTTGAAGACAGATTCAACCGTTCTTGCCTCATATCTGCGGAAATAATTTACGGAATAGAACAGGACCGACGAAATGAAGAATACGGCTATAACAGTCCAGAATCTGCGGAAATACACCGGATGCTTGCAGGACTGAATAAACAGGATAAACAGGCATACAGTAAGCCCCATAACTCCGCTGTCGCTATTTGAGGAGAAGAATCCGAGAAATCCGGCCCCGACGGCAACATACCAGAGTATACGCAGTTTATCGCTGCGGGAAAGAAGAGCAAGCTCGGCAACAAGAGGGACGGCAAGGCACAAGTAACTTGAATAGACATCAACGTTTCCCACAAAGCCGATGAAATAACTGCGAGATTGATATGCGACCGTGCTGAGCATATTCATCGGGTCGAATCCTAGGAATTGCAGGAACCCGAACAACGTCATAAATATAACCGATGCCGCAAATATAGCCATATCGATTTCTCTGCATGTGTAAAACTTTGAAACGAGAAAGTACGCGGTTACCATCGCAATAAAAGTAACAAGACCCATGTGCCTGCCTTCGGTGCCGCTCAGGGCGTGCATGCGGTCAGCGGAAAACATACAGGAAACTATCGCTTCAATAAGAAACAGGCAGGCGAAGAAATCGGCAGTGCCGAATTTTGATTTTATCCTGTTAAGATTGTCTCCGCGTTTATCATCAATAAGCAGGGCAAATGAGCATATAAAAAACAGGAGAACTGAGGCGATATTGAAAAAGTAGTATTTTGAGATGGTTATGTTGTGGTAATTGTTTGTAACAAAGAAAGGATAAACGCAGATCAGGATCAACAAGCTCAGGGCTGAGATAAAGTCCGTCTTATAATTGTTTTCTTTCATTTTTTTTCACCGCTTATTAAACGCCTTTTGCTTTCCATAAAAGCAAAAAATACACAGCAATAAAAACCAGATCGGCAATCCCAAGCAGGGCTTTTACCGTCCCTGTATTTCCGCCTTTGCCGGCGGAGCCGTTTTTTGAAGCTGTGAGTTTTGATTTGTCAGTTTTGATTTTATCGGAATTCATAAAGCCTCCGTAAATCACTTTAAATAATAAATATGATATAAAAATAAAATATCATACCTGTTTACCTTTGTCAAGATTAACTAAATCGGTAAAAAAACTGTTTACAAAAAGTGACTTGACACAGATATCTTATTAGTGAGATAATATTTGGGCTGTATGAGTATCTGCTTCCGGAGGTTTGCTATGAGAGTGATAACCGGCCGTGCAAGGGGTATGACATTAAAGACCCTTGACGGCGAAACCACAAGGCCCACTACTGAAAAAGTTAAAGAAGCTGTTTTCAGCGCTATTCAGTTTGAGATTGAGGGCAGACGCGTGCTGGATCTTTTTGCCGGTTCCGGTCAGTTGGGCATAGAAGCACTGAGCAGGGGAGCCGAAAGCTGCGTGTTTGCCGATAACGATAAAAACGCTGTGAAAATTATCAAAAGTAACATTGAAAAAACCGGCTTTGAGAGTAATTCAAAGATTGTAAATATGGATGCATTTTCTTTTCTCAGAATGAATACCCGGATTTTTGACCTTGTTTTTCTCGATCCCCCTTACTCATCGGGCCTGATGAAAAAAGCGCTGGATGAGGTGAGTGTTTTCGTTGCAGAAGGCGGCACGGTAGTTTGTGAGCATGCTTTGACCGATGCTCTGCCGGATGAAACAGGTTCACTCAAAAAATACAGAGACTACAGATACGGAAAGACAGCGGTATCAATTTACCGAAAGGACTGACAGTATGAAAACAGCAATTTGCCCGGGTTCGTTTGACCCAATTACAAACGGCCATATGGATATCATCCGGAGGGCTTCACATATATTTGATAAAGTCATAGTTGTTGTAATGGTCAATTACAATAAGCCCAACAGTTATTTCACAGCTGATGAACGTGTTGACCTTATCAGGCGCAGCATTTCCGAAATCGAAAATGCCGAGGTTGATACCTATGTGGGTTTGCTCGCCGAATATGCGAAGCAAAAGAATGCCTGCGCGATAGTCAAGGGTCTGCGCGCCGTATCGGACTTTGAATATGAATTCCAGCAGGCTCTGACAAATAAAAAACTGAATCCTGAACTCGAAACCGTGTTTATGACTACCAATGCGGAGAATATGTTCCTCTCCTCAAGTATTGTTAAGCAAGTTGCGGAGTTCGGAGGCGATATTGCGGAATTCGTTCCGCGTGAGGTTTATGAGGACATCATAACCAGAATCAACGAAAGGAGAAGAATAGGAAAATGAATACTGAACAGCTTTTAAATCGTATTGAAGATATAATTGATTCCGGATCTAAAACTCTCAGAGGCGGGAAAGTTGCCGTTGACGCGGAAGCAATCAAATCTGCGCTTGAAGAAATCAGGCTCGGCCTGCCCGGAGAAATTTCCCAGGCACGGGTCATTGTTGCGGACAGAAACAACCTTCTCGGCAAGGCAAAGCAGGAGTCTGTCAAGGCAGTTACCACGGCTCAGGAAAAGTCAAGAGCCCTTGTTTCCGAGGCGGAGAACAAGGTCAGAACCCTTGTTTTAAAAACTGATGATTACTGCAAAAACAGAGTCTCTGAAGCTGAAGCAAAGGCAAATCAGATAGTTGCCCTTGCCAATGATGACGCGGCAAACATAAGAAATTCCGCCCAGGTAGATGCCGCCCAGATGGTTGATGACAGCATAATTGTTATTGCAGCAAAAGACAAAGCGGATGAGATTACACGTCAGGCGGCTGCTAAGGCAGAGGAAACACTGGCAGCTGCCAAACAGCAGGCTGAGGAAATAATCTCAAAAGCAAATCAGGCGGCTCAATATGCTGAAAAACAGGCCGAGGCCAATTGCAAGGAAGCCATAGAAAAAGCCAATTCCCAGTCTGCCGAAATAAGAGCGGCAGCGGAGGAATATGTTGACAGCGTCTTCAAGGATGCCGATGAAATTCTTGTAAGCAGTTTGAATAATATTCAGTCTGCAAGGACAGGCTTTATGAATTCAAGAGCCAGGGCTCAGGCCGATACGGAAGAATAATAAATTCATATCAGCATGGAAATTCATTTGAGATAACTCCGGTGAGTTTTCAGGTGAGAGTGTGCCATTATGAAGAGCAATCTGTTTAAAAAAACCAAATATTTCATTATAGATATGGACGGTACCTTTTATCTGAGCGGAAACATAATAGAAGGTTCCGAAGAGTTTATTGAAAAAGTCCGTTCCACAGGGAGAGACTTCCGCTTCTTCACCAACAATTCTTCCAATGATGTTCAGGTATGCAGGGATAAACTCGCAAATATGGGGTTCCCCGTTGAGGAGGATATGATTATTGTTTCCTCCCATGTTGCAGCCGCTTACCTTAACAAGAATTACAGCGGGAAAAAAGTGTATCTGCTGGGTAACGAACGTCTTACCCGCGATATGCGTAAGGCCGGCATAAACCTTGTTGATGAAGACCCGGACATAGTCCTTCTCGGGTTTGATACAACCCTTACCTATGAAAAAATCCGCAGGGCAGCAAACTATATCGCAGGCGGAGCGGAGTACATAGCAACCCATCCGGATGTCAATTGTCCTATGGCCGACGGCTTTATGCCGGATACAGGTTCAATGATAGAGATGTTTGCGGCGTCAACCGGTAAAAGGCCGATTGTGCTCGGTAAACCTATGAGGCCTACGGTAGATTACATTACGGACATTCTCAAATGTGATAAAGATGAGATCGCTTTTGTCGGCGACCGCCTTGCAACCGATATAGCCATAGGGATGAATTATAATATTCCGTGCGCTCTTGTTTTCAGCGGAGTGACAACACCCGAAATGTACGAAGCATCCGATATAAAAGCGGATGTTGCAGTTGAAAATCTCAAGGCTCTTGCGGATTACTTATAATACAATATAATGTCGGTTCGAAACCTTCCCGACAGGCACCTGCTCGGTGCTGAACAAAACTAAAGGCGCTGTTAGACAGCAAAAGGAGCAAATATGAAAGACAAAAGAATACTTTATCTCGTACAGGGCGCAATGATTGCGGCCATATACGCCGCCGCAACCTATCTGAGTTCAATCTTCGGTCTTGCCTACGGCCCTGTCCAATTCAGGATTTCCGAAGCACTGACCGTGTTACCTGTGCTTACGCCCGCAGCAATTCCGGGGCTTACAATAGGATGCATTATAGCCAATATAGGCAGCCCTATGGGAGTGGTTGATATCATTTTCGGTTCAATCGCAACTTTACTTGCGGCAGTGACCGCCCGTATGCTCAGAAAAGTTACAGTCAGAGGAATCCCGATTCTTTCCATTCTTATGCCTGTTGTTTTCAACGGCATAATTATCGGAATTGAGATTGTTTACCTCATGCCTTCGGTTCAGGCGAGCTTCACTGCCTTCCTTATCAATGCGTGTCAGGTGGCGCTCGGCGAACTTGCCGTGTGTCTGATAGGAGGAATTCCTCTTTTTCTTGCTTTTCGCAAATCTCGGATTTTTGCGGATAAACCTAAAAACAATTAGACAATAATTAACCGCCGGATGGTGTTCCTTCCGGCGGTGTTTTTATGCGTTTTCGTCCTCTTTCAGGCTGTTAACATAATCGGTAACAGCTCTGTTTCTGTGTTCCGAAAGCTCATAATACATCTGGGTACGTTTCTTCTTTGAAATCGGCCAAAGCATCTTGGGTACAATGCCCAGGGCGCTGGTGACGAGGGGAACAACCGTGCTCAGGTAGAACAGCCACTTCTTCGTTCTGGCATCCTGTGTGCCGACCTTGAGGCCCTGAACATAACCGACCTTCTTCATAACAAAGAGGTTGATAGAGTTCATAAACGTACGCTCGAGCTTTATAACAAGATTCTTGGCAACACCGGTTGTTGCCTCCATACGGTAGCCGTGTTTCCATTCGCAGTAGTCCATTGCTTCGTTCCAGAGGTCGGCGTTAATAACCTTATTCACGCCAAAGAGAAGCTTGGAGAGGAACTCCGAAAAGCCGTAGGCGGTGAGCATCGGTTTAAGTTTAAGATAATTCTTGTTTGTAATGCCTATCAGGAAAAACGCCAACGAGATCATATCGCCGTACATATCCGAGCCGACCCAGAGAAATTTTGATGAGAATCGCTTTCTGAGGGGAGCAACAAACGCGTAGCTTATGCTTCCGATCGGGCCGGAAATACCGCTGACGAGAGCCTTGAGAGTGTTTATCATTGAATTTTCGCCGAAAACATCTATCCAGTAGTTATCCTGGCTGGTGCCTACGCCGAATCCCTGCAGGAATTCACTCAGGCACATGAGCAAAACGGGGTAGTTTGTGACAATCGCTTTTAAGCCTTCTTTAACATTTGGCTTTTCTATGCTCTGCGGAACTCTCTCTTTTGAAACCAGGAAGAACCACAGAGTGAACGCCGAGGAGATAACGGCACAGGTGACGCCCATTCCCATAAATATGGTGCGCAGCTGAACCTTCCATCTGCCGGTTGTAACCATATCGTACATGAAGCCGAAAATGTATCTCGGCATATCTTCGCCCATATATCCTGTAAGCAGCTCGGCGAGGGTGATAAGACGGATACGTTCATTCGGATTCGGCGTTATGGTGCTCATATATCCGCTCTTTGCAACACCTGTGAAAGTATTCGCCGTTTCAGTGAACACACTGAAAATATAGTAGAAAACAAGCTTTGGCACATAGGTCGCAGCGGTATTGGGGAAAAAGTAGGGTATGAACCAATACAGAAGGCCTATAAAAGTCATGGGAATCTGGAATCCTACGAGGTAGGGGCGGAATTTACCGATTCTTGTACGGGTATTGTCAACTATCGCGGAGATGAAAGTATCGTTTATGATATCCCACGCCCCGGTAAAAAGGCTGACAACCGCGGCAATGCCGAAATCGATTTTGACAACATCCCAGATATATCTCTCGCCGTATCCTATACCGCTGAAGGTGTTTGACCAGTCATTAAACAGATAAGCAATGGTCTCTTTGGTGCCGACGTAATTGAAGCTGCGATAAATATTCTTGTTCGCGTTCTGTTCGGCAGCTTCTTTTACATCAACACGCTCGGTGGCGTTGGCATTATCCGACATTTGTTTCCACCTCCAGTTCCGTAATGTAAACAGTCAGTTCATCGGTATATATGTGGCCGTCATAATCAAGAGTCATAGTGATAATAATGGGAGTTTCACTCGCTTTTTCAACGGTCATTACACCGTCCTCATCGATAGTGACATATCCCTGAGCAGACGGCTCAAAGGTAAGTTTGTAATCATCTTTTGTAGTCTCGGAATTAACGGTAACCGAAGCAGGCAGGGCTTTAATATCATTGGGGCTGACTGCCATCGAACGCTGGGTGAATTTTGCGCCGTAATGGGAAAAACTCATCTTGGTGACCGCTTTATACGGAAATTCTGTTTCCGCCTGTTTGCTTGATTCACCGGGCACAAGAGCGGAATACTTATCTGTGAGAGTAATCTTTGCTTTGGCGTCATATTCCCGGGTAATTTCGGCGTTCAGCAAATCGTCGGTAACACGGTCAATTCTGAAGCTGTAAACAACGCTTTTGAGTTTTATATCCGCTTCATCAACGGTGAAAACTTCTTTAAAGCCATCTTTTATGCTGCTGAAAATATCACTTTCGGTAATCTTGTCGTCCTTGACCGCATCCGGGTTTACCGTCAATGTGATGAAATAGTAATCATCTTCTGTCACATTGCCGTTTTCATCTGTTTTGCCGCACTCGGCGGTGAATCCCGTGATATCAGAGGCAGGTACTCTTATATCCGGTATATCCTCTGCCTCGGTCATTTTTACTCCCGATGCGGAAGGATAGAGTTCTGAGATTTTACCGGCGATATCGCCCTTTGCATACGAAATGATTGCATTATCAGCCTGTGAAAACGGTGTTACTATATCGCCGTTTATTTCGGCCTCGGTGTGCCAGTTGCCTTCGATATCATCTGCGTTAACAGTATCGGTATAAACGCGCATAATCAGTTCGTATGCTTCCTGTTGCTGTGACGGGAGCCGGGAAGCCGAAGCAATCGGCGCGTCCTCCGGTTTGATAAATTTCGGCTTGTTCAGGGCCTTTTTTGCATAGAGACCGACAGAACCGAAACAGGCGCCGAGCAGAAGGACAACCGTAAACACTCCGAGTATGATCCTAGAGGATTTCTTCATGGGTTTACTCATAATTCCTTGCCCTCCTCTTCTGCTTTGAGTGCCTCTTCAAGAGCTTTCATTCTCTCCTTATGTTCCTCTTCGCTCTCAAAAATGGGTACCGGGAGATCGTCAAGATTGATTTCGCCTTTTCGTACTTTTTTCAGCATTTCTTTACGTTTCAGATCATTCTCGCGGTATTCGGGCTCGATACCTTTTTTCAGCAGAGAGCGGTTTATATAGTAGATAACGGCAAACAGAACCGCTGACACAATTGCGCCGAATCCCGGTGAGAAACCGCTTCCTGCCGCATCTGAAAAGGTCATTTTCATAATGATAACGGCTATCTGCCCCGCAAGCGCGGCAGCCGCGCCGACCAGAGAAGCGTTTTTCATAAACTTTGCGGCGGAGGTGAGGTTGAGAAATCCAAGGAAGAACGCCGCAAATATAAGCAAATTTATAATTGTTATAACCAGCATAAAAGCGGCGGCAATAACCGCGTTTCTCGTGCCGGCGGCAAAGAGCGTGCTGCCGAGGAGTTTGGGGACAAGAACCGCCAGACCATTACCGAAGGACTGTATTATACCTATCAGACCGACGGAAAGCTTTCTCTCAAAAAACGGCATCGTGTAGCTTGCCGAGGCATACGGAATCATTAACGCGCACAGCGAGGCAATTACCGCTATCATACGCATTATCTGCAGTTTGCCTCCGATGAATTCCGCTTTTATACGCGCGATTATCATCCTTGCAACCGCTGATTCAAGCTCGGTGCGCTTCGCGTCACGCATAAGGCCGTCATTCTGTATGTAATACATAATATTTACACCGCAGTGCCTGCAGTTCGGCTTCAGGTCGTAAAAGGGAATATATCCGCCGCATTTCGGACAATTCAACAAAATCTCCCCTTTCGGAAATTTATACAAATTTTATTATATCACCTCTTTTAATTTCAGTCAAATAATTATTTTTTACAGGTATATAGGTATGAAAATCACATAAAATTACCTGCCCTGAAAATTTTACTTTAAATTGAACCTTCTCTGTGGTAAAATGGTGCAGATAAAATCAACAGAAAATATAAGGAGAAAAATATGGGGACTTATAAATCGGTGAGCGAAGCCGCGGAGTTTTTCAAAGGAGATAAATTTGCCACTACAAACGGTATGGTGCTTGAGGATCTTGGTGAGGATTACTCCGTTTGCAGCATGGTTTTAGGTGAAAACCACAGGAATGCTCTCGGAGGGGTTATGGGCGGAGTTACTTTTACTCTTGCCGATTTTGCTTTTGCAATTCTTTCAAATCAGATTCATTCGCCTTCGGTAGCTCAGCAGGTGGATATCATTTATCTCAGCGCTCCCAAGGGCACAAAACTTACAGCAAAAGCGAAGTGCAGAAAAAGCGGAAGAACCTCCACCGTCATCAATGTGGATGTGGTTGACGATACGGGCAGAGATATAGCTCAATATACTGCGATAGCACACAAACTTTGAGTTATGTTCAGAGAATTGACAAGAAAAAAGCAGGCGCTCACTCCGGATGAGTGTCTGGAAATACTGAGAAAAGAGCCTCGTGGAGTGCTTTGCGTAAACGGCGATGACGGTTATCCTTACGGAATGCCGATGAATTTTTATTATTCCGATACTGACAGAAAAATATACTTTCATTCCGGCAGAAACGGCCATAAAATCGACGCGCTTAAAAGAGACGGAAAGGTTTCGTTCTGCGTTTATGACAGCGGATATCGCAAGCCCGGCGAATGGGCTCTGAACATAAAGAGCGTTGTAGTTTTCGGCAGGGTCACTCTGATTGATTCATTTGAGAAAACCGTTGAGATAAGCAGAGAATTGAGTTATAAATATACCGATGACTCAGATTATATCGAGAACGAAATCAAAAAGTTTGCCGCGTCGACTCTTTGCTTTGCAATCACACCGGAGCATATCTGCGGAAAACTGGTAAATGAAAAATAACAGGTATATAAACAACAGCGCTGTGCAATATCCATGCACAGCGCAGCTTTGTCAGTTTTTGAAGTATGATATTTTTTTAAGCCTTCTGCACAGAACTTCCGACAGCGCAAGTTTAAGCGCGTCGGGAATAAGATAGGGAACTACGCAGGTGAGAAGAGCTTGGGTAAATATAACGGTTTCTCCTCTTGAACCAAGCACGTGCGCATACCATACAGTGCCGAAAAGATAGCATAGCGCAAGGCCTGCGGCAAGCACGATGTTTTTTGAAATGCTGTTTTTACAAATTTTTTCAAAGGCCAGATAAAGCAATCCCGTAATAAGAAAGCCTGCAATGTATCCGCCCGTCGGACCCGCAAGGACTCCTCCTCCGCCTCTGAATGAAGCAAAAACAGGGGCGCCGAAAGCGCCGAGAAGAATATATATGAATATGGAAACTGTTCCTTTTTTTCCTCCCAGCAGTTTAAGGGCTGTGAATATTCCGAAGGTTTGCATGGTAAACGGAACGGGAGCCGGAACAGCTATCTGTGCACATATTGCGAGAAAGGCGCCGGTGACAGCTATCTGACTCAGACTTTTCAGATTTGTTTGCGTTTTGCTCATTATTTTTTCTCCGTTTTTCTTTTTCGGTATTGACAAGTTGCGAAAAAAGTGCTATTCTACTGACAATTACTTAGCATTTTACCACTTTTTCGGGAATTATCAAGTTCTTTCCGGGATTTGGTTTAAGGGAGAAAACAAATGGCCACATACAATTGCACCGTTGAATATTTCTGGTATGGCTTTTACTTTACTATTGAAAATAGTAGGGTCAATTTGCGGTGCAAATAATTTATGATAATCGGTTCATAAGTTGAGTGCGACACAGATTACCCTGTGCCGCACTTTTTATATTTGAAATCACTGAAAAGAAGGTAGACAAATGATTGTTGTATTAAAACAGGGAACTCAGGATGAAAAACAAAGTCAGCTTATTGACTGGTTCAAGGATATGGGCCTCGGCGTTCATATTTCCACCGGTGCATATCAGACAGTCCTCGGTCTTATCGGAGACACAACAAAGGTCGATACCGATCTTATAGAAAGTCTTGATATAGTTGAATCGGTAAAAAGAGTAACTGAAACTTTCAAATGCTGCAACAGGAAGTTTCATCCCGACGATACCATAATAAGTGTCGGGGATGTGAAAATAGGCGGCGGCAACTTTGCTCTGATAGCAGGACCCTGCTCGGTTGAGAATGAAGAGCAGATAGTATATGTTGCCAAAGCCGTCAAAGAGGCAGGTGCGAATCTTCTCAGAGGCGGTGCCTTCAAGCCGAGAACTTCCCCCTATGATTTCCAGGGACTTAAAGGTGAAGGCATTGAACTTCTGAAAATTGCCAGAAAAGAAACCGGGTTACCCATTGTTACCGAGATAATGAGTGTTTCGGATCTTCCGCTCTTTGAAGATATAGATGTCCTTCAGGTCGGCGCGAGAAATATGCAGAACTTTGACCTCCTTAAGGAACTCGGACGCACAGGCAAGCCGATTCTTCTTAAACGAGGTCTCGCCAATACGCTCAAGGAATTGCTTATGAGCGCTGAGTATATTATGGCGAGCGGCAATGAAAATGTAATCCTTTGCGAAAGAGGAATCAGGACTTACAGCGACTACCTGAGAAACACGCTTGATCTTGCTGCGGTTCCCATGCTTCACGAGCTTTCTCATCTTCCCGTTATTGTGGATCCCAGTCACGCTACCGGAATTGCCCGTATGGTTTCTCCCATGGCAATGGCGGCAACGGCGTGCGGCTGTGACGGATTGATTATAGAGGTTCATAACGATCCTCCTCACGCCCTTTGCGACGGAGCACAATCACTCCGCCCGGAAGAATATGCGGAGCTCGTCAGAAAAGTTGAAGCAATCAGAGGTGTAATCTGATGAAAGTCGGTATCGTAGGGCTTGGCCTTATAGGCGGATCCTTCGCAAAGGCGTATCATAAAGCAGGCCATACGGTTATTGCCGCTGACACTGATGACTCAATACTGAAATTTGCGATAATCGACGGTATTGTCAGCGAAAAACTGACAGATAAAAATGTCGGAACCTGCGATTTGGTTCTCATCTGCACTTACCCCGAAGCGGCTGCGGAATATATGGAAACAAACGGTAAATACATAGGCGGAAGGCCTGTTGTCATTGACTGCTGCGGAATAAAAAAAGAAGTTGTCAGCAGAGGAATGGCAGCCGCGAAAAAATACGGGTTTACATTCGCCGGAGGCCATCCTATGGCGGGAACACAGTATTCGGGCTACAAATATTCAAAAGAAAATATGTTTGTCAGGGCGCCTATGGTTATCGTTCCACCGGTATATGACGACGTTGCCATTCTGAACAGGATAAAAGAATTGCTCACTCCTGCTGGTTTTTCAAGAATCACAGTTACCACTGCAAATGAGCACGATGAAATAATAGCTTATACCTCACAGCTTGCTCATGTGGTTTCCAATGCATTTGTCAAAAGCCCGACCGTGAAAAAGCACACAGGAGTTTCCGCCGGAAGCTACAATGACCTTACGAGAGTAGCGCGGCTCAACCCTGAAATGTGGGCGGAACTGTTTATGGCAAATAAGGATAATCTGATTTTTGAAATAAAAAACCTGATAGAAAACCTGAATTCATATAAAGATGCCCTTGAAAGCTCAGATACGGAAAAACTCATTGACCTTCTGGAACAGGGCAGCAGGATTAAAAAAGAGGTTGACGGATAAATGCGGAAAGTTACGGTCAATTCTTCAAAAAAATATGATATTTTGATCGGTGCCGGTCTGCTCCGTGAGTCGGGCGGGATTATTGCCCGGACTGTAAAGCCGAAAACGGCGGTTATAGTCTCCGATGACAATGTTTTTCCCATTTACGGCGCAATACTTGCCGACAGTCTTTCCCGTGAAGGAATCAAGGTTGTTGACTTTGTTTTTCCGCACGGTGAAAGTTCAAAATGTCTTTCCGTTTACGGCGAACTTGTAAACAGAATGTGCTCTGAAAAGCTGACGAGAAGCGATACCGTGATAGCTCTCGGCGGAGGAGTTGTGGGAGATCTTGCGGGCTTTGCCGCCGCAACCTATCAAAGGGGAATATCCTTTGTCCAGATTCCGACTTCCCTCCTTGCCGCTGTTGATTCGTCGGTCGGCGGAAAAACCGGAATTGACCTTGATAACGGCAAAAATCAGGTTGGCTGTTTTCACCAGCCCGATGTTGTGATTTGTGATACGAACACCCTCTCAACCCTGCCGCCGGAGGAGTATTCAAACGGCTGTGCGGAAATAATAAAATACGCAATGATAGGCAACAGGAAACTGTTCGGGTCAATATCTGAAATCCCGGTTTCCGAGCAATATGAAAATGTGATTTTTACCTGCGTTTCCATGAAACGCGATTATGTGGAAAAGGATGAGTTTGACACCGGTTGCCGTATGTTCCTTAATTTCGGTCATACCTTCGGGCATTCCGCCGAAGCTCTCAGCGGCTATACGATTTCCCACGGCAAAGCCGTTGCCATGGGGATGGCTGTGATGGTTAAGGCCTGTGTAAACAAGGGCCTGTGCGGCGGCGATGTTTATGATAAGCTTCTTAAGCTCCTGGAGCAATACGGTTTGCCGGCTGAAATGCCGTTTACTGCAGCGGATGTTGCAAATGCGGCGATGAACGATAAAAAAAGCGCGGGCGATGACCTCAGAATTGTTACAGCCGACGGTTTTTGCAGCTGTAAAATAACAACGGTAAAAAGAAACGAAGTTATTACATGGCTTACTGCAGGAGGCCTGAAATGAATTATGAAATCAAGTCTTCGCGCAGATGCGGTCAGGTAACTGTTCCTTCCTCAAAATCCTATGCTCACAGAGCGCTGATATGCGCTGCTCTGACAGAGGGAAAAAACACGATTTTGTGTGAGGGTCTTCCGGATGACATTTCCGCAACAGTTGACTGTCTGAATGCCCTTGGAGCAAAAACAGTTTTCGGCAATAACAGAATCACCGCCGGATGTATTCAGCCGCTTACGGACACCGTCAGATACACCGATTGCGGCGAAAGCGGCTCCACCCTCAGATTTCTGCTTCCCGTTGCCGCCGCCATCGGAGGAGAAACGGTATTCAATATGAGAGGCAGACTTCCCGGGCGTCCGGTTTACGGATTGGTAAACGCCTTGGAGCAAAACGGTGTGAGTATCGAAAAAAACGGCTCGCTTCTCAAATGTTCGGGCAGACTGAGACCGGGAAGTTACACAGTGCCCGGAGATGTTTCCTCGCAGTTTATATCGGGACTGCTGTTTGCCCTGCCTCTGCTCCCGGGTGACAGCGAAATCAATATAACCGGTTCAACGGAATCATTGGATTATATAAAAATGACTGAAGAGATGATAAAGCTTTCCGGTATTAAATTTGAAAAGAAAAATAATGGATATCTGATTTACGGCAATCAATCATATCGCGCGCCGGAATGCTATAAAGTTGAGCGCGATTGGTCAGGCGCTTCGTTTTTCCTGTGTATGGGCGCGCTGTCGGAAAAGGGTATAACCGTCAGAGATTTGAATATCTCATCCGTTCAAGGTGACAGAAGGATAACGGATATTCTCAGAGCTTTCGGCGCAAAAGTTGAAGTAACGGGGAATGACATAAATGTCAGCAAAGGCCAACTCAACGCCTGTACAGTGGACGCACGCAATGTTCCCGACCTTGTTCCTGTCATAGCCGCTCTGGCTGCCGGAGCAAACGGTATAACGGAAATCACGAACGCTTCAAGGCTGCGTTTCAAGGAGTCTGACAGACTGAGCGCTGTTTCGGAAATGCTTAACGGAGTTGGAGCGCAGGCGATTGAGAAGGATGACGGTCTGCTTATTTACGGTAAGCCCGTAATAAACGGAGGCACAGTCAATTCTTACGGCGACCACAGAATTGCAATGGCGGCAGCATTACTTTCCTTCTTCAGCAAAGGAAAAATTGAAATCCTCAATGCGGATTGTACGGCAAAATCATTTCCCGGATTTTGGGAAGAATTTGAAAGTCTGGAGGCAGAGGTGTGAGCAGCAGTTACGGTGAAAATATAAGACTGACGGTTTTCGGCCAGTCTCATTCTCCGGCTATAGGTATGACTCTTGAAGGAATACCGGCGGGCGAAAAAATCAATTTGGATGCCCTTTTACGTTTCCTCGAAAGAAGAGCGCCGGGCAGAGCAGCCTGGTCAACATCCCGAAAAGAGGCGGATATTCCCGAATTTTTATCCGGATTAAATGATGACTGTGTTACCTGCGGCACTCCGATTACGGCAATTATCCGCAACACCGATGTCCGTTCGCAGGATTACGATAATATAAAGAATATTCCCCGTCCCGGCCATGCGGATTACACCGCGCAGATAAAGTATTCGGGTTATCAGGACGCAGCGGGGGGCGGCCACTTTTCGGGCAGACTTACGGCTCCGCTGTGTATCGCGGGCGGTATTTGCAAGGATTTGCTGGAAAAGAAAGGCATTTCGGTTATTTCCAGAATTTTCTCGATAGGCAATGTCATGGATAACGGCACACTCGAAAGCAGCACAGGCGGCAAACCGTTTCCCGTTGTTGATGATAAGCAAGGGGAAGGGATGCAGGAACTCATAGCCGAAGTAAAAGAAAAAGGAGATTCGGTAGGCGGTATTATTGAATGCGCTGTCACAGGTATTCCGGCAGGTATCGGCGATCCCGTTTTTGACGGAATGGAAAACAGAATTTCCAAAGCGGTTTTCGGTATTCCGGCTGTCAAGGGCATAGAATTCGGAGCGGGTTTCGGAGTTGCCGCGATGTTCGGAAGTGAAAACAATGACGAGTTTTATTTCAGCGACGGTGTGGTGAAAACACGCACAAACAACTGCGGAGGAATACTAGGCGGAATAACAAACGGTATGCCTCTGACATTCAGGGTTGCCGTTAAGCCGACGCCGTCAATAGCAATTAAGCAGAACAGTGTGGATCTTTCAGACGGCAGGGATACGGAAATAGTTATTAAAGGCCGCCACGATCCCTGTATTGTTCCCAGAGCGGTGCCCTGTGTTGAAGCGGCCGCGGCACTTGCGGTTTATGATGCGTTATCGGTAAAGGAGTGAAAATATGAAAATAGAAGACTGCCGTAAGCAGATTGATTCAATTGACAAGGAATTATTAAATCTTTTTTCCGAAAGAATGGATGTCAGCGCAGCGATAGCACAATTCAAAAAAGCCAATAATATCCCTGTTCTCGATTTAAAAAGAGAAAAAGAAAAAATCAATTCGGTTGTGGAGAATTCCCCGGAAAATATAAGAGATTATTCATATCTTCTTTTCTCGCTTATTATGGAGCTTAGCCGCAGTTATCAGAATCGTCTCATTCATCATACCACTGAACTTACGGATAAAATTCAGGCGGCAATTGAAAACACTCCCAAACTGTTTCCGGACAGAGCAAGCGTTGCCTGCCAGGGCGTGGAAGGCGCCAATTCGCAGTTTGCCTGTGAAAAGCTTATGCGTAATGCCAATATAATGTTTTTCTCGGATTTCAAATCGGTATTCTCTGCAATAGAAAAAGGCCTTTGCCGTTACGGTATTATTCCCGTTGAAAACAGTTACGCGGGTTCGGTAAATTCGGTTTATGACCTGATGATAAACCATCACTTCAATATTGTTAGAAGCATCAGAATTAAAATTGAGCACAACCTGCTTGCAAAGCCGGGCACGAAAATTGAGGATATAAAAGAGATATATTCTCACGAACAGGCCATTGCCCAGAGTTCGGAATTTCTTTCATCTCTGAAGGGAGTGAGAGTTATTCCCTGTGAGAATACCGCCTCTGCGGCAAAGATGGTTTCCGAGTCTGACAGGCCGGATATCGCAGCCCTTGCTTCAAAACAGTGCACCAAGTATTACGGCCTCGAAAGTATCAGAGATTCCGTTCAGAATAACGATAACAATTACACCCGCTTTATATGTATATCAAAGAATATGGAAATATACCCGGGCGCAGATAAAACCAGTATTATGCTGACTCTTCCTCACGAGCAGGGTTCGCTTTATAAATTGCTGTCAAGATTTTATGCTCTCGGAATAAACCTGAATAAACTTGAAAGCCGTCCTCTGCCGGGCAGGGAATTTGAGTTCATGTTCTATTTTGACCTTGATACACCGGTATATTCGCCGGAGCTTATTCAGCTTCTCGGAGAATTGCCGGATGCCTGCGAAAGTTTCAACTATCTCGGCAGTTACAGCGAGGTATTCTGATATGCTTCGGTGCGGACTGATAGGTAAAAAACTCGGCCACAGCTATTCGCCGCAGATTCATAAGCGTCTCGGGGATTATTCATATAAACTCTTTGAAATGCAGGAGGAGGATATAGGAGGCTTTCTGAGAAGTGATGTCTGGGACGGACTTAATGTTACGGTTCCGTATAAAAAATCCGTTATTCCTTTTATGGACTCTCTGAGTGAAACGGCCGAAAAAACCGGAAGCGTAAATACTGTAGTCAGAACTTCAGGCGGTGAAATCAAGGGCTGCAATACCGATGTTGCGGGCTTTACTGAGCTTGTGAAAAAAAGCGGTATGAGAATGAAGGGCAAAAAAACCCTCGTGCTCGGAAGCGGCGGCGCTTCAAGCGCCGTAAGAGCGGCTCTCGAAAATATAGGTTCGCCTTATGTTGTGATAAGCAGGACCGGGGAAAATAATTATGATAACCTCCGGCTTCACAGCGACGCTCGGTTTATAGTTAATACAACACCCGTAGGTATGTATCCGGATAACGGTCGGTCACCCGTTGACCTCAGCCTTTTTCCGCATTGTGAAGGAGTAATAGATCTGATTTATAATCCGTGCAGAACGGCATTGCTGATGCAGGCGGAGAAATTGAAAATTCCCTGTGAAAACGGTCTGTATATGCTTGTTGCCCAGGCCCAGAAAAGCGCGGAGCTCTTTACCGGCAAAGCAATAGACGACCGGGTTGTATCTCAGATACATACTGAACTGGCAGCGGCGAGTGAAAACATCGTGCTCATAGGAATGCCGGGTTGCGGAAAAACAACGGTAGCCCGTGAAATCGGCAGAATAAGCGGCAGACAGGTCCTTGATTCCGATGAAGAAATCAAAAACAGAACTGGAAAAACACCGGCTCAGATAATAACGGAAGAAGGGGAGCCGTCCTTCCGAAAACTTGAAAGCGAAGTTCTTTCGGATTTCGGTAAACAGTCCGGCGCAGTCATTGCTACCGGAGGCGGGGCGGTTACGGTTGAAAGAAACTACCCCTGCCTTCATCAGAACGGTATTATTATCAGGCTTGACAGAGATTTGAATTCTCTGCCGGATGACGGAAGACCTATAACCAAAGCCGAGGGAATTAAAGCGCTTTTCAAGAAAAGAGACCTTCTTTATCGCAAATTTTCAGATGTAACAGTCAGGTCGGATTCATCGCCTGAAACGGTTGCTTCGGAAGTTATCAGAACAGTCGGGAGGCTTGAAAGATGAAAATACTTGTTATAAACGGGCCGAATATCAATATGCTCGGCATAAGAGAGCCCGGCATTTACGGTAACGGCTCTTATAAAGACCTCCTCGAATACATAAAAAAGGAAGCCGGCTCAGGCGGCGACGAAGTTGAATGCTTTCAGTCCAATCACGAGGGTGATATAGTTGATAAAATCCAGTCCGCATACGGTATATTTGACGGTATTGTCATAAATCCCGCCGCTTACACCCATACCAGTATTGCTATATATGACGCTCTTAAAGCGGTCAATCTGCCCGCGGTTGAGGTCCACCTGTCGGATATCACGAAAAGGGAAGAATTCAGGCAGATTTCCTACGCCGGAATGGCTTGTATAAAAACCTTCGCCGGTTACGGCTTTGAGGGTTATTCCCTCGCAATAAAATCATTGAAATCGTATTTTGAGAACCGTTGACCTTTGCGCAACGTATTCTTTGAATAAACAAATTGCAACGGAGGAAAACTTATGGTTATTATGTCGAAGAGCTGGCGCATTCGCGCCGAATAAAAAGAGTTTGTTGTCAGAAAAAAGAAAAAATGAAATAATTGAAAGGAATTAATAATTATGAGTAACAACATACCCTACAAAATCTATTTAACTGAAGACGAACTTCCCCGCGCATGGTATAACCTCAGAGCCGATATGAAAAACAAACCGGCTCCGCTTCTCAATCCCGGAACCCATCAGCCTATGAAGGCAGAGGAGCTTGCTCCCGTATTCTGTGAGGAGCTCATCAAGCAGGAACTCGACAACGATACCCCGTATTTTGAAATTCCCGAAGAAGTTTTCAACTTCTACAAGATGTACCGTCCTTCACCCCTCGTAAGAGCATATTATCTTGAAAAGGCTCTTGATACCCCGGCTCATATCTATTATAAGTTTGAAGGAAACAACACAAGCGGTTCGCATAAGCTTAATTCCGCAATTGCTCAGGCCTACTATGCCAAAAAGCAGGGCCTCAAAGGTGTTACAACCGAGACCGGAGCAGGTCAGTGGGGAACGGCTCTTTCAATGGCATGCGCATATTTCGACCTTGACTGCAAAGTTTATATGGTTAAGGTTTCGTATGAGCAGAAGCCTTTCAGACGCGAGGTCATGAGAACTTACGGCGCTTCCGTAACTCCTTCTCCCTCGACTTCAACTCAGATAGGCAAAAAGATTCTTGAAGCTCATCCCGGCACAACGGGAAGCCTCGGCTGCGCAATTTCAGAGGCGGTTGAAGTTGCGACCTCGACCCCGGGTTACAGATATGTTCTGGGCAGCGTTCTTAATCAGGTACTCCTTCATCAGAGCATTATCGGCCTTGAGACTGAGGCGGCTCTCAAAAAATATGACATCAAGCCTGATATAATTATCGGTTGCGCAGGCGGCGGCTCCAACCTCGGCGGACTCATCGCTCCGTTTATGAGAGATAAGATTAAGGGTGAACTTGATTGCAGAATCATCGCTGTTGAACCCGCGTCCTGCCCGAGCCTTACAAGGGGCACTTATGCATATGATTTTTGCGATACCGGTATGGTTTGTCCTCTTGCCAAGATGTATACTCTCGGCTCAAACTTCATTCCCTCTCCCAACCACGCGGGCGGCTTGAGATATCACGGCATGAGTTCTGTTCTTTCACAGCTTCGCGCCGACGGTCTGCTTGAAGCAACTTCTGCCATCCAGACGGATGTTTTTGCCGCAGCGGAAATGTTTGCAAGAGTTGAAGGAACCCTTCCCGCTCCCGAGAGCTCACACGCCATTAAGGCGGCTGTTGATGAAGCAATCAAGTGCCGCGAAACCGGCGAAGCCAAGAACATTGTATTCGGCCTTACCGGCACAGGTTACTTTGATATGGTTGCATATCAGGCATATAACGACGGAGCAATGAGCGACTATATTCCCACAGACGATGAGATTAAGGCAAGTGTTGCCACCCTCCCGAAGATTGACTGATAAGTTAACCGAAATAGCAAATCAGGTCTATCACCTGATATATCACAGCAAAACCAGACCGGCCCGCTGTTAAGGCGAGCCGGTTATTTCTTATGATTGCGGTAACGGAAAATCCGCGCTCTGTTCTGTCAAATCAGGAGATGAGACTGAATCGGTAACAGATAATTTGCCTGACGGAACGGTTTATATAATCATCGAAACCGACGGAAAATGCGGTAACGGCAAATTCCGGTTTGATTTGAAATAACAGTTATTAAGTTCTTTTTTTCTGCCTTTTGTTCCGCATTTGGTTTAAACATACAACTTTTTTATTCTCTTTGTAACATATCTGTCGCAAACCTGAAGCTGCAATATGATTTTGAGAAAAAAACTCTTGATTTTTAAAAGATATTGTGTTATTATACCTATGCCTTTGGGGGTGTAGCTCACTTGGGAGAGCGCTTGAATGGCATTCAAGAGGTAAGGGGTTCGATCCCCCTCATCTCCACCAGTCTCAGATAATCCGTAAATCCTTGTATATAAAGGGTTTGCGGGTTTTCTCTTTTGGCTGCCTTTCAAGCGCTCTCTGTGTCTGTACTGCAATTATTTTGCGTTTTACTGCAATTATTATGGGTACATTATCTATTTAATTTTACAATCAGAAGCAATAATTCCATTAAGAAGCAAATAATACATTGAGTTGGGCAACGGCATTATCCTTGGTTTCACTCTGAACATGCAGATATCTTTCTGTAGTCTGCAGTTTCGTGTGACCGGTCATAGCCATAATCGTTTCAATGTCAACTCCTTGCGACTGCAACTGAGACACATATGTATGTCTGCAGCAGTGTGGAGTTAGTATTCTTACTCCGCCGATTTCTTCCAGGGCTTCTTTGAAATAATCCCGGAATGTGCTCGGATTAATAAACGGCGTTTTTGTGCCGTACCAGCAGAACTCCCTGTCGGTATTTCGCATCTTGACAGCGTATTTGCGCAGATTCGGCGGGACGGGGATTGTTCTGTAACTTTCCTTTGTTTTTGTAGGACCGATTACAGCAGTTCCTTTATGCATAACCACCGCTTGGTGGATATTTATCCACGAACCGTCAAGCGCTATGTGCTCAGGCTGCAACGCGAGAAGTTCCTGGGTTCTCATACCGGTTCCGAGCATCAGTCTTATGCTCCAGCCTACGCGGTCATCCGGCAGATATTTATTCAATCTGAATATTTCATCTGCAGTGAACGAATCTTTCTTTGCGACCTCTTCATCACCGAGCTGTCTGGGTCTTCTGAGTCTGTCGGCTAAAGCGACCGGGTTTCTGCTTATCATTTCATTCGCTTCCGCTTTTCTGAAAATCTGGTGAAGCATACCGCGTATTTTTGAAGTGTAAGAAGTTGACTTGCCTTCAATCGCCATTGTTTTGAGCATTGTTTCAATGTCAATCGCTTTTATTTCGCAGATTGGAGTATCCTTGAAATAATCTTTGAGTATTCTGAGAGTATATTTATAACTCTCATAGGTTGTAATTGTAACGGTTCCTTCAATGTAGGCATACCATTTGTCTGCCCACTCGGAAAATGATATAAAGCCGTTTAGATTCCCTGATCCGTTTCCGTATTCCTCAATATAATCTTCGCCTAATCTTCTTGCTTCTTTTTTTGTTAATGCATAAAAACTCCTTCTTATTGGCTTGCCGTTTTTATCACGGCCTATCATAACTTGCCACTCCCACTTACCGTTCGGGTGCTTTTTGAAATGACCCTCACCGTTGGAGCGGCGTTTTGCCATAGACATTGCTCCTTCCGTTTTTAATTTGCAAGTGCCTGCTGACTTGCGCCACCTCTTGAATGATGGCACATTTATTTTATCATATTAACAGCAACAGTACAAGCATTCGTTATATTTTATATTACATTAGTATTCTTCAACATCCATTCGTTCAGGTTATTCAATGTGACAAGTTTTCTGTTGCCAATATGCAGAGTCGGAAAAGATTCTGATGAAAGTAAGGCATAAGCCTGCGAAACAGATATCTTGAGATAAGCTGCAATATCTTTTGCGTTCATTACCTCTTGAATCTGGACCGATTCTCTTGATGTATTATCCGTAATATCACCTCAATTCTTTATTTGTTTTATGATTTTTCTGTGAAACTCGGTTTTTATCCAGAGTTTCATTTTCTTTTACTTTTTTCTTATTTTTCTCCAAGCGGTCAAGCACGGATTCCCTTTTCTTCTCCGGCTGGGCGCTGTCGGACTGAATACCCATATCGTCAAGAACGGTGGAAACAATTCTGCTGATGCGATACATTTCTTTGTATTTATCGCTGTTCTTTTCGGGAACATCATCTCCGAATGATTTGTATTCAGCCTTGAGCCGGTCATATTCTGCTTCAAACGGCTCAATATTTGTCAGCGAATCGTAACCGCGGCTCTTAAGATATTTTTCGGCTTTACGGTATCTGTCAATCTGTTCCTTATGGGTTTTGTAGTAACCGTCTTTGAAAAATGATTTCAGATACTTGCCGTAAGTTTCCTCGGTATCATAAATATCCCTGAGTTTCAGAATAATCTGTTTTGTGTCTTTCATCTCTTTGCGAATCTTTTCCTTTTCGTCTGCGGAATCTATTATCCGTCTGAGATCTTTGACGGTCCTCAGATTGTTATTGCTCAGAAATACTATAGCCGCTGAAACTTCCTTGAGATCTTTTATCGCGCAGTTTCTTTTAGCATAAAATCCCCAGTCGCTTCTCCCGCTCTTGCGGATTTCAAGATAATCGATAAGTATTTCCGTAAGTGTAGGTTCTTTGACTGAATTTGTTCTGAGCCTGCGAAGCTTATCGGCAATTTCCGAAATGACCGATTTAATCTTACCGATTAATTCAAGCAGAGTCATTTTTTCTTTGTTGTGTTCCTCAATGGCTCTGTTGAAATTTCCGAGTTCGGTTTCAACACCCTGCTTCTCCAGACCGGATGCGTAAGGTCCGAGATGAACAGACGGAAGTTTGTCAATTTCTCTGCGCTCGTATGAACGGAGATCAATCTGAACATCAATATTATTCTTTTCATAGTATCTGTTCTGTACCTTCGCCCATTCGCTGCGCCAGAGTTCACAGTTTTCTCTTTTGTTCCAGTCGGTCAAATCAACTCTGTGGCTTTTGTATTCGCCTGAGGGCAGAAGAATCTTTTCTCCGTTTTCATCGAGATCGTATTCTTTTCTGCACTTGGGCATCCACTCTCCGTTTTCATCCAGCGACCTGAGAGTGAGAAGAATATGCGCGTGAGGGTTGCCGTCACCTTTATCGTGAATTGAAAAATCACAGCACATTCCTTTTTTCACAAACTGCTCTTTGCAAAATTCTCTCACAATTTCCGGCAGCTGCTCTTTCGGAATTTCATTCGGCAGAGCGGCAACAGTATTTCTCGCAAGCTGAGAATTGTAATTTGTTTCAACAGACTCGGCGGAGTTCCAGAGTGTCTCTCTGTCATAAAACTTTTCCGGAGCATTGGCAGGCAGAAGTATTTCGGAATACATAACCTCGGGTTTCTTATCTGTATAATCCTTAAACCGCTGTTCATATTCGCTGAAGAGTTTTTCGCCCGCGGCGTAAGCGGCGCCGGCAAGAGCGGAGGAACTCATGCGGTTTCTGATTGTGATTTTAAAATGCGGACACGCTATATATGAATCATCTCCTTGTAATTAATTGGGGTAGCAACACCTGTTGCGAAGGGGCGTCAGCCCTTTGTCTGTAAGTGAGCGGAGCCGAACGTCCCCTTCAGGGCGCAATGGCACCTTCGGTGTATAATTGCGCATAGCAACAGGTTGCTATGGGGTTATTTCCGTAATTCCCTGTTCTCCGCAGAGAACCGTGCTATAAGTTTCTTTACCTCAGGCGTATCAAATGCGTAATTGAATATGATACGCAGCTCCTCATCGGTAAGATATTCCGCATCGGGAATGCATTTCTCAGCCTTAAGTCCGAGCGAAAAAATGAATTTGTTTCTGCCTTTTTTAGTAAGCAGTTCCTCTTTTGCTTCCAGGGCTTTGACTTTATCCTGATACATCCTCAGTTTTTTCGCATTTGCTTCCTGCTCGGAAGAAAGCTCATCAATCTGACTCTTCGCGTCTCTGGACATGGCTTATTCCTCCCGGTTCGGAAACAATACGCTTTGCGAAAGCTCTCTTAAGATCGTCGATGCTCTTGCCGTTCTCACGCATAAAGGCGAGAATCTCATCGTCCTTCGCGGCGGCTTTCTCCGCTTCAAGTTCGGCATTGCGTTTCTGAAGTTCGGATATTTTAGCTTTGCAATCGGAAATTCTCTGATTGTTTTTCAGAATGCTTTCCTCAATTTTCTGTATTTTGGGATTCAAAATTATTCCTCCTTGTTGTTAATATTTTCATTTTTATGACGGCTGTGACGGCTGTGACAGCTGTTTTGGGGTACCATTTAAGCCGTCATTGCTGTCATTGCTGTCATTTTCTGGCGTATCACGATAGAGACGGATCCATCTGCTGACACTTGTTCTTCCGCTGATATAGTTGATATTGAAGCGGTTTTTAAGTTCGGAAGAGTTGACGTTGAGCGTCTTGGTTATCATATTTACCGGTATGACGGCTCCGGATTCTTCAATCAGGTCGCTCGGAGTTCCGATCCACTCAGGATTATCATCCGTTATCAGATTGACAATCTTCATCAGCTCCGGATCAATCCTCGTTTCGAAAGTTTCAACTTCGCGTTCCGTCATCTCCCAGCAGAGTGTGTCTGTATTTCTCACAAGCAGCAGTTTCTGGTCGGGCATATCTCTGCCTACAATTGAGAGTTCGGCGTTGTTATCGGTACGGTTTTCTTTGGTGAGAACCATTGCTCCGTCTGCGCAGCCGAGTATTCCCGTTGTACCCGAAATCATTTCATAGATATCATTTGCCTTCTGCTTTCTGGTATGGTGTACTGCGAGAATACAGATTTTATTTGCGTCGGCAAAGTGCTTAAGTCTTGAAATGACTTCGTAATCGCCGGCGTAGCTGTATCCTTCGTGAGTATTTTCTCTCACCTTCTGCAGAGTATCGATAATGATGAGATTTGTATTCGGGCGGCCTCCGAGATAATGCTCCAGCTGAGTTTCGAGTCCGTCTGATATCGTTCCGGCGCTAATGGCGAAATCCAGTTTGTCGGTACCTTCAACTCCGAACATCGTGCTCATTCTTTTCTGAAGGCGGCTGAGGTCATCTTCAAGGGCAAGATAAAGAACATTGCCCTGAGTGACCTTCATACCCCAGAACGGAATACCCATACTCACGTGATAGGCAATCTGGCCCACAAGAAAACTTTTTCCTACCTTCGGAGCTCCGGCGAGAATAAACACACCCGGATAAAGTAAGTTTTCGATTATCGGCGGACTGCCTTTGAACGAGTAACTGTAAAGGTCATTAAGGTTGGTGACAGACAGGCACGGCTTCGTCGGAATAAATCCGGCCTCTCTCTTATCCTTTTCCGCGAGAAAAATCTTCACTTCCGCAAGAGGGTTGCAATTGTCATCGTCCTGTGCTATATTATATTTGTTAGTTTTAGGTGACTGTTCCGTGCCTGCGCCAACAGGCATATCGGGAACGGTCATTTCTGTTTTTGCGAGGGATGTTGTGTCAGCCATCACACCACCTCGCTTTTCTTTTTCTGATTTTGCAGTTCATAATAATCATCCTTTCATAATTTGATTTGAGTTATGCCTCTCAATATTAGGCGGTGAGAGAAGGTCAAAGTTGACGCTTTTTGTAAAATTTATCTAAGATGAGTCAAACATGATATGTTCCTCCTTTGAATTGATTATTTATATTGACCCTGACGGGAAAATATATCTGATTTTGATAAGCCCCTCAATATATAGCTGTGGGAGAAGGTCAAATGTAAGGATTTTCTAAAAGTTTTTTCAATAGGTAGCCAACGAGAAAGCAAAAAGATTAACCATAATCAAAGAATTCTTTTAAAGGCAGGCAGCGAGAAAGCGTTTTTTCCTGCCGGGATATTTTTCCTGCTTCATTAACCGGAATTTTTACCTCTCACTTGAATAGGAATGAAAATGGCACTTTTGGGGGGCCTGTTTTGAAAAAAATTTTTTCTCTTCACTTTAATAGGTAAAAAACGATTCATTTTTTTGCCCTATTTTGCAAATTTTTTTCTTCTCCATATGTAATTGGTAAACAGAAGCCTGTTTTTGGGAGTCTCTTTTGAAATTTTTTTATATTTTCCCCTCACTATACACACATCTAAGTGCCGTTTTGACGTCCCTGTTTTTGCAAATTTTCAAAAATATTTACACAGTTCCTCACTTGAATAGGAATGAAATCGTGTTTTTTTCAAGCCAAGTTAAAAAAATTCCCCCCTCAGTTGAATAGGAATGAAATTAATCATTTTCCCAACCCTGTTTTTAAAAAATCCTCTCATTATTAAACAGAAAACCATGCTGTTTTGACGTCCCTGATTTCGAATATTTTTTGAAACCATTTAAAAACCCCCTCACTATACACAGATTTAAGTGCCATTTTGAACCCCCTGTTTTCGCAAATGTTCATAATTTATTTACAAATCTCCTCACTTGAAAAGGAAAGAAAAAGGCAAAAAGGTACACATAAAATCAAAAATTTTTTTCTTCTTCATATGTAATTGGTAAACAGAAGCAGTTTTTTCACCCCTGAAACGCAAATAATTTTTGAATTGTTTCAGAAAAGCAGAAAAAAGCCGGAGCTATCTTTTCAGAGCATAGAAATACTCTTCAAGATAACTCCGGTGATTAGCTCCACGCATTAAACGCGGCAACTAGCGGTAGATTATAAAGCCTTACCTAGAATGTATTGGAATATCGTCAATAACATCTCTCCCACCGCGGATATAATCAGGATTATAAAACCGCTCTATAATTTCAAAGCGGCGGAGTGAATCAATCCGGTTTTTGGGACTTTGAATTTGTTAGACTTATCTCAGAGGTGAATAAAAATGATTGAAAACGAGGAAGAGTTAAAGAAAACCTATATGCATTTTGGTAATAGATTTTTCTTTTTCTGTCTCAGATTGTTTCACAATAAAAGCTTGACGCTTTTCTCCGCCTCGAATAACCCTGCAGAAATAGGCTCATTTTTCGGCAGATAATACCCAGTATGAAGTGACGGTTCCCATCACTTTTGCTGGGCAAGGATTAGCCATCCTTGACCGGCTTTTTTCGGTTTCGCCGCAGATGCCAATCGCCCTCAAAGGCGACTATCGGTATCTTTGCGGAAACCGAGCGCGGGCAAAAAACGTGGAATCGCCCGAAACGTCACAGCCGCCCGGATCACTCCGAGCGGCTGCGATGAATAATATGGATTTGATTTGCTATACTATACAGTTTTTTTGATTGCTTGTGTGTAAAGGATTCGGAACCCAAACCTTAGAAGAACACAATCAGTTTAAAACTCTTGCCGTTCTTTTTATTCTGCGCTTTCAATCCATCGCAAAAGTTTTCCGCTGTCACCGTCAAACAGGAAGGTATGCAGGTTCAGCAGCTGTGCGGCTTCAATATTCTTCGGATTGTCGTCGATAAATAAGGTTACTTCCGGAGACAGCTGATATTTGTTCAAAAGATAACGGAATATTGCAGGATCCGGCTTTGCCATATGGATCGGTCCGGAAAACACAAGACCGTCAAACAGGGACAAAACGCTGCATATGGCCGGGACGTTTCGGTAGTTTTCAGCAAAACCGATACTGATATTGGACAGCAGATACAGCCGCCCACCCTTGCTTTTGATTGCACCAAGGAGGTCTGCCATTCCGGGGATCGGTGTCAGATTCTCTATCCAGTGATTGTAGATTTTCACCGCAGTTTCTGCAAGTCTTTCGGGAACTCTTTGGCAGATTGCCTCTGTTACTTCGCTGTCGCTGATCTCACCCCGGTCAAGCCGATCCCAATAGAAGCGATCGAAGACTACGCTTTCCAGAAAATCACGATCCGCTTCATTCTCTGTATAAAGGCTTGTCATATATTTCGTATCATAATTAAACAGGACCATGCCAAAGTCAAAAATATAGTTTATCATACTGCTGTTTACTCCTCTTGCCTATATTTTATTGTTCTGCGGAAATCAGGGCCTTTGCCGTTCGTAGTCTGTTTCGGGAACGACCCCATATACACGCATGACTTGAAGAACAATATCACACAGTTTCTCCGGCGTTTCTTTGCAGTCTGTTTCCAGCCATCGCAGATAGACGCAATAGATGCCGCCGATGCGGTAATAATCGTAATACTCCCGGATATGATCGTCTTCAACATGATACCTGTTTTTCATCAGCAAAAACGCTTCATATAAGAGATTTGATTTT
>JAILMJ010000069.1 GCA_024692685.1 Clostridia bacterium | reverse complement strand
ATTCCCCAGAAGTCCGAAGCATTGATCATCCATGACAGAACGTAAAGGCATTCCATAAAAGAGTGAAGAAGAGGATTCATCCGGCATATTCAGATCGCCGTGCGCGTCCAGCCATATTACAGTAAGATTGCCCTGATATTTTTCATTGAGGTATACGATGGCCGGAACGTCCGCATCACAACCTCCACCCAAAACAAACACTTTGTCGGGTGCGTCTTTCTGCAGACGCTCATAAGCTGACTGCATCTGTCTGCGAAGTACATTGAACCCCAGGATGCAGTTTTTCTTTACTTCCATATCACTTATATCTGTGGAAACCGGCAGAATCACATAATCCAGGCCGGCAAGGTACATATCTACTATTTCTTTTGCTCCTTCAAAAGTGACAAGATCTGCCCCGCCCTGCCACTGGCCATTTATAAGTATTTCTTTCATTTTGCCCCTCTACAAATCCCGATTTGTATTATTCTTTCTGTTTAATTCATCCCGGCAAAGCGGAGTTTTACTGCCTGACCGGGGTCAGATAAATATCGGTTCCTTTTACGGTAATCACATTGTTTTCGTAAGTAACGTCTCCGTTTGTAAGCAGGCCGTAGCGCGAGCCCTTGTATTTATAGTTAATCCGGTGGCCGGCGGCTTCAATATCCGCTTCGCTGTTCATCAGGTCATAGTTCATTTCGGGTATGCCCGATGTTTCAATGCCCTCCGGCGTGAAAATAACATGCTTGTCTTTCCACGATATTTTTACGGATGAATCTGGAAGATTCTCATATGAAAACTCTGAGCCGGATTTGTCAAGAGTGAGGCCTATGCCCTCTCTTATCCCTTCCGACCAGACAACTGTATCAACAAGGGGCAGATTCTCATAAAGAGCGTAAAACGAATCGCAGGTATCTTCAATATAATGCTCGGGCACATTCTCATCAAAAAGATAAAATGCACGGATGAACACCCTGCTGCCGTCGCGGAAAATATCGGCAACATAGTTTCTGCACTGGTAATAAACGGACTGAACATCCTCTCCGCCCGGGTTTTTAAGCCCCGCGGTAACGCTCGGCGGAGTGGAAAAATCAAATCTTTTGCCGAATCTCTCCGCGGTTTCCGTCATCTTTTCAAAACTGACATCGCCTCTTTGCAGGATGGCTTCAATCTGACGCTTAAGCGGCGAAATAATATCACTGTCGCCGAAGCTGTTTTCCTGGCCGATTTGCGCGTAGGCAAAATTCAGCGTTTCGCCGCCGAAAAAATCATCAATCAGCGCGCTTTCATATCCGGCGTTGCTTCCGGCAAACCATACGGGTTCAAGGGTGCACATAAGGCTGCCTTCCGCCTCTTTTTCGGAAAGAAATTTTTTGCCGTCATAATTGCGTATGGGGTCGGGGCCGAGGAGCCTGAAAACAGGAATGCCGAGAGAATTTCCGGCTGTCTGCGCGGGAGTGAATATATTATTTCTCGAGGGATAATACGCCCCGTTAAAATACCCGCCGACCAGCGAATAGGCGTCCGTATTTGTCTGATCGCGGCAGATGCAAAGGCACTTAACTCCGTATTTGTCAGCCAGTCTGCAAGCCGTTCTTGTATCTATCAGCCACGAGCCCACAGTTCCGGGATAATCACCGAAAATCTCTTTGTATTTCCGCATGGCTTCATCAATCAGCCTGTCACGCTCATCCGGCGTATATGCCATGGAAAAGCCGGGCTTTATATGCCAGTCCCATTTCCAGCCGTACTCGCTCTCATATTTCATCCCGCAGGCGGAGGTCAGCGGCTCAACAATCTCATACCACAGCCCGGTTTCAGTCAGCGGACCTGCTTCCTCTTTGAAAAGCTTTACAAATCTGTCATCGCAAAGCGCGTCATACTGCAAAAGAAACGTGTTAGGAACCTGCAGCTCATTTACCAGCGCCAGCTGTTTTTTTGTGGTTTCAAAAAGAATTTTATCTACAGATTCGCTGCGGGGCTCACACTGCCGCACGAAATTCATGATATTTACCGATTTCATAGTATTTCGGTTCATTTTAATCCTCCCACGCTCCGGGTGTTGTGCTTTATTGATTATTCGGTCAGATAAACAAGAATTTGTTAATCCAAAATTTCCTTTATCGAATCGTAATAGTTTCCTGTGATCATGGTAATCTGTTCGCCGTTAGAGCTGTAACCGTTTATGACCTGATGATTATCCTGCTTCAGCTGTTCAGCTATACAATAAGAATCATCAAGCCTTGTTTCAATATCAGAGGCATGTGATTTTATTTCTTCAAAACGCGAATCTATATATTCATCCGTCATCGCAAGACAGATAAAGCGGATTGACGGCAAATACCGTTCATCAAAACTTCTGCGCCAGTCAAACGGAATATAGCAGCCTTCGACAATAAGGTTTTGTTTGTTTTCTATTGCTGTCTTAATTATTTCACGCACAACAGGCCAAATATACTCCGTCATTTTGTCATCGTCATACGGCGTCAGTTCTGTGTAGCCGCTTCGGATAAGTCCCATTTTCAGATGGTCAATTGACAGATAAGGGTATTTATACTTTTCAAGCAATCTCTGCGCCAGGAGCGTTTTGCCTGTGTGCGATGCGCCTGTAATAAGAATAATCATAATCTTGATTTAATTTCCTTTTTCACTTTTTCCAAATCGCCGCAGGTAAGAATCGGAATGAGTTCGTTGATTTCCTCAATGCTTTTATCCCACCATTTGAATTTGAGCATCAATTCAATTAACTCGTCATCAAATCTCTTGCGGAGTTTTCGCGCGGGATTGCCGATAACAATCGTGTACGGCTCGACATTACTGCCTACTACACTGTCAGCACCAATAATAGAGCCGTCTCCGATATGAACGCCCCGAAGTATAACGGCGTTCTGACCTATCCAAACATCATTACCGATAACGGTATCGCCTTTTAGCGGTAAATCGGAAGTTTCGGGCGGCTCCATATCCCAGCCTTCAAGAGTGTAAAACGGAAAAGTTGAAATTGCGTTCATCTGATGATTTGCGCCGTTCATTACAAATTCAACGCCCGAAGCAATCTGACAGAATTTGCCGATAATCAGCCTGTCGCCGTTCCACTCGTACAGGTGTGTGACATGGCTTTCAAATTCGGAGTCGGCGATATAGGTAAAATCGCCGACGATGATATTCGGATTCTTGACAGTCGGTTTGACATATATTTCTTTATCGTATCCGGCAATAGGATGAATTGTATTCGGGTCAGGTATCTTTCCGTCTTTCATATTATTTCCTCCGCAAATCCCGATTTATCTGCCTGCTCTGCAGTTTCCGGATTATTCAAAGTCATCTTTTGTGAAATCGCCCTGTTTCTGCGCCAGGCCGATGTATTCGCACCCGCCGCTGCGTCCGTTATACCATACGCTCCATACATCCTTCACGCTGTCATAGAGAGCCGTCGGTTTGTAACAGGAATCCGCATCCCATTCACCCTCAGAGGGAGAAATCAGCGGATTGAGCCTGCAGCGGCGGAAGCCTGTTACGCCGTCATCGGAACACGCCGCGCAGATGCAAGCCGTATTGATATCACGGTAACCTATATAAAAGACAAGATAGCCAAGGGCGGGATGCCTGATTACCTGACAGCCGCCGATACGGTTTTGTTCATACTCTTTAAGCGCGTTTTTCTCGAGAACCGGATTCAGCGGGGATTTTTTCCATCTGATGCCGTCCGAGCTTTCGGCGTAACAGAGCACATTCGGCTCATAAGTCTCGCCTGCGCTGTACCACATTCTGAAAACGCCGTTTTCGTAAAGCGCACACGGATTCATTACCGATTCGCCTTCAAAAGACGCTTCGGGGGTAATAACCGGCTCCGCGCAGACCCGACGGAAATCAACACCGTTTTCGCTCTGCGCAACGCCTATATAACTTTTGCCATCAGCCTGCCCCGTATACCACATCCACCAGATATCGCCGACCCGGAGAACACAGTTGCGGTTAACCAGATTTTCCCAGCCGGTGGACGTGTCCGGTTCGAGAGTTAAACGCGGATCGCTCCATCCGATGCCGTCTTTTGAAAAAGAGACAGACAGAGTGTTGTCTTTACGTGTGGAAACGTCCATGCGTAGCATACCGTCCGGCAATCCTGAAACATAAGCGTCAAAAAGCGTGCCGGTATTCTGATTGCCGAAAACCGGATTGTTTTTGTGTTTTATAAACTGCATAATAACATCCTTCCTGCGTTATCCGCAGCGTTCACAATATAGTTTTTAAAGTGATTGTTATCTCTGCCCGTATATTTAACCTTCAATTCTCATTTCATTATCACCTGTAAAAACTCCGATTTATATGTTTAATTATATCACATTTTTACAAAGAATCAAATAACCAATTCAGTATTATGCGGTATGCCCGCACAGGTTAGTTCGATACGGGTGTTTTTTGGTTTCTGCGCAAATTGTTATAACAGAATTTAACTTGTTGATTTCAGAATGTATAAAAATGCCGCCCACATTAAGTGAGCGGCACAATGAATTATTGATTATTTTTGCCCTGCAAACCGGAATATGTCAAGTATGGCAAAACGTTATACCGGTCTCAAATCAGCGTTTGCGCAAATGCATTGCTGTCCTTGATATAGTCGTTATCTTTTGTCCTTATAGAAACCTGACCCGCGGAAGGTTTGCCCAGGAGTTTATCCATTGCTTTGATTTTTGCCGAGTAATCGCGTTTGTCTCCCATATGCGTCACCACATAGTACACTTCAGAAGGCATATCGCCGCTGTGCTTCTTGATCAGCGCTCTTCCTATGGCACAGGGGCCTTCGACCCAAACGGGCATACCTATCAGCACCCGATCATAGGATGTTAAGCTGATATCCCCTTTGACGGATACTTTGGATATCGTATTATTGACTGTTGCAAAGCAAGCTCCGACATACCCTAAGAAACCTCTTCTATCCTTACCGTCCGTGTATTCAGCCACGTCGGCGCCGATGATTTTGGCGATGTTTTCCATAATCTCTTTTGTCGTATTCGTTCTCGTGTAGTACAAACACAGTGTTCTCATTCAAATTGCCTCCTCAAACTCCGGCTTATCAGTCTTGTTTCGTATCATTCAGGATAGCGTACAGCCCATTTGTAAAATCTCTGTAGTGTTTCGGAAAGTTTTCCGAACCGGAAGCGCGAATCCTTTTATCACCGTTTACAAGCGCGTTCAGCGAGAACATCGTACCGTCCGAAACGCCCTTCGGATGCGGACCGTTAAATCCGTTCCATGACAGCAGTCTGCAGTCATTGAACAGTTTCAGCGCCTTTTGCTCATCGCATACGGCACGCTTTTCAAGAACGCGACGGTCTTCATTTTGTGTAAACCGGATTCCGTATTGCGAAACTTCGGCTTTGCCGTCTTTCATCACAATCTCCGTTTCGCCTGTGTAGCGCATCCCGCTTGTACGCAGCGTGACGATTTCAAATGAAACGATCTGCGCGGCATCACCCGCTGTTTTGTGAAATATCATCTGTACACACCCTTTAATAATCAGCTTTTCTAAGTCTCATTTTTTCCATCAGATTGCGACACCTAAGCAAGACGATACCGTAAATATAATCGCCGCAAAGATTTGTTATTATAATCCGCATCGCAATCTTACTCCGCCAATCCCGTATTGCGCAAATTATTATAACATATATCTGCAATCAATTGAACAACTTTTTTACAGGCACCGGCCCTTATCCGGCGCGGGTTTTCTCGAAGGTTATTACTTAAGGGTTTTTATAATGAGCTTCTTGACTTTTATTCCGAGCTCTTCGCACGATTCCCGCTCGTCACTTTGAATCCACTCTCTTACTATGCTGTATGATCCGTAAGTGCAGAAATTATAAGCGTATTCAAAAGGTATGCCGTCGCTGTCTCCGCTGAATCTGTCAAGAAATGATTTTCTTACGGCGTTTATCGAAAACAGTTTTTTTGTGAATTCCCTGTCCACATTATTGTTTATAATAAGTCTGGCGAAATCAATATTTTCCTCAAGATATTTGCATATAGGGATAATGATTGCCTCAATGTTTCCTTCGCCGGAATTCAGGGCTTCAATCACGAAACTGATAAAATCGTATTCCATCTCGGTAAAAAGATCGAACTGACTGCCGTAATATTTATAAAATGTCGTGCGGTTGACATCGGCTTTTTCACACAGCTCGCGGATTGAAATATGGTAAATGTCTTTCTCTTTAAGAATATCCGTGAGTGCTTCTTTAAGCATTCGCTTTGTCATGGATATTCTGCGGTCTTCCTTTTTCATATATAAAACCTCCGGGTATTTTTCTGATTAACAACAATTATGCGATAATTGTTTATTAAAAGTCAATTAAATAATAATCTGTCGGTTGTATACTCAACAAATGTTGATTATAATATTATCAAACAGAGAATAATGATGTCAATATATAAGGAGGTATTTTTATGAAAAACACAGTCAGAAAATCAATAGCGTTTACCCTCGTTCTCCTGATGGCGTTTGCCGCTGTATTCTCTGCTCAGGCCGCAAATTTCAGTGAAACAAAGGCAAGCGCGTTTATCAAAAAATTCGCAGCTGAGAAGTCTCTCACCGTTAAGATGGAGGATATCGAACAGGGCTCTCTCTCGGCTAACGACATTATTCTTTCGGCAAAGCTCAACGATAAAGACAGCCTTGATATCAAGGCGAGCGCAACCGCAAAGGTGAGTTTCCTCTCCGCAAACGCTTACTATGACGGAAAAGATCTTACCGCTTATTTCTGGATTTTTAAGGTTAATGCATCCGATCTTGCCAAGAATGTTCTCGGTTCGGATATTTTCCTTTCCGAAGAGCAGCTTTCCGATATGGCAGGCGCCTTCAAGGATATCGCAAAAATAGCGAACAGTCCTCTTCTCGCAGCGCTTAACGTTGACAGCCAAACCGATTCTGCAGAGAAATTCTCCGTCTCGGCCATGTCGCTGCTGATCTCAATGAGCGGCGCGAGCGAAGAGACAATTCAAGCCGCTATGGCCGCTGCGGGCCATGACACAAAGGACAAGACCGACAAAGAAATCAAAGACACTCTTGTCGAGCTCAACAAAGCCGGTGCGCTTCTGCCCATACTCAAGGCCGCAGGCTCAAACCTTACCCAGGAAGACCTTGACTTCTGCATGGAATACATCTATGACAGCTTTGAATTCAGCTATAAAGGCAATGATATCAAGGATATAGCCGTTTATGATGAAAACGGAGCCGAAGTATTCAGGCTTTCAAAGCTTATTCCTTTCAGCATTGACTCAATCGCCGCCGGCGAAGGCAACGTCAAAAGCGCTCCCTCATTCGGAATTGATATCACGGGTCTTGTAAGCGGTATTCTCAAAAGCCTTATCGGCTGAAGCAAACAGTTTTAAAACCGAATTATATGAATAGAAAGGACGGGAAGAAGATGCTTCCCGTCCTTTTGTGTATACCGGATTCCGTATTGCG
>JAILMJ010000080.1 GCA_024692685.1 Clostridia bacterium | reverse complement strand
TCATGGACTATGAGGTTGATAGGTTGCATGTGTAAGCGTGGTGACACGTTCAGCTTGGCAATACTAATAGGTCGAGGGCTTGACCAATCTTTTTCTCTTACTCTTCTTTATCTTCTTCCTTTGTTCGGTTTTCAGGGTGTGGTAAATATGATACTAACGTGAGTCATTTTGGCTTGCGTTTCTTTTTTGCCCTGAAATATCGAAAAACGCCCTTTTTTGGAGGGTTTATCTAAAACACAGTGTATAATTATTCGTTTTTATATTCATTTTAAACTACTGTTATCCCTTGTTTTCTTTTATTGTTTTGATACCGGAATTTTCGGAAAATTATTCCTTTCAATATATATGAGGACATTTGTATGGTCTTTTCTTCTTTTCCTTTTTTAATCTGGTTTTTACCGTTTTTTTTAGCTATATATCATACTGCGCCTGTTAAAACTCATAATTTTGTTTTGTTGCTGTTCAGCCTTGTCTTTTATGCTTACGGCTGTTCTGAGCATCCTCTTTATTTTCTGCTGCTTGTTTGTTCTGTTTTCCTGAATTGGGTTTTAGGGCTGTTGATTTCAAAATCCAAAGTTAAGAAATTCTGGCTGCTGATCGGTCTGATTCTTGATTTCGGTTTTCTTTTTGTTTTTAAATATCTTGATTTTGCCATCAGTGGGGTCAATCGCATCTCATCTTTCTTTGCATCCGGCTCCTTGAATTTATATCATTTAAATCTTGTTTTACCTATCGGTATCAGCTTTTTTACTTTTCAGATTGTTTCTTACCTTATCGACGTTTACAGAGGGACGGTACCCGTTGAAAAGAATATTATAGACCTCGGCGCATATATAATTGCATTTCCTCAGCTTATCGCCGGACCCATTGTGAAATACGGTGAAATATATACTAAACTTCATGACAGGTTTGTCAATAAGGAATACATATTCCGCGGCATCGAATTATTCATTTTCGGTCTTGGATTTAAGGTGCTTTTAGCCAACAGACTGGCCGGGCTCTGGACCGAAGTATCCAAAATCGGCTATTCTTCACTCTCCGTTCCGATGGCGTGGATGGGCATTTTCGGTTATTCATTGCAGCTTTATTTTGATTTTTACGGTTATTCACTTATGGCAATCGGCCTCGGAAAGATGTTGGGGTTTGATATTCCCGAGAATTTCCGCACCCCTTATGTTTCTCTGACTATGACTGAATTCTGGACCAGATGGCATATCACACTCGGAAGTTGGTTCCGTGAATACGTATATATTCCTCTGGGAGGTAACCGTAAGGGTAATGCACGCACCTTCCTTAATCTGTTTACGGTTTGGATGTTAACCGCAATCTGGCACGGCGCAGGCGTCAATTTCCTGCTTTGGGGCTTGTTCCTTGCTCTGATTATCATAGCAGAGAAGGCGGTTTACGGCAAATTTCTGGAAAGGCACTCTGTTTTCGGCCATATTTATATGATTATTCTGATCCCTGTTTCCTGGCTGCTTTTTGCTCTTGACAGTATGGGTGATATAAAGGATTATCTTTGCAGGCTCGTCGGAGCGGGAGGAGAATATGTTTTTGCCGAGGACTGGCTGAAAAACGGCAAGCTTTATCTGCCTTTCCTCGTTATCGGAGTTATTCTTGCTACCCCGGTCGGGAAAAAGATTTACGAAAGAATAAAAAGTAAGCCCGTCATTATCCCGGTTTTGATTGCGATAACGGCAGGTACATTCTATTGCCTTTATAAGGGCTTAAACGATCCCTTTATGTATTTCAGATTTTAAGGAAACACCAATGAAAAAATTTGCTTTATCGTTAATAAGTATAATATTGACTGCGGCGTTTTTTGTTACGGGATACCGCTATATTTTTCCTTCAACGAGAATAATGGCGCTTGAAGATATACCGCAACGTTTGTCTGAGCTTGCCGAAAGTGAAACTGATGCTCAGCCTGCGACGCAGGAGTTGTCAACTGCCGGAACCACCGCAGTTTCCGCGGCAACGGCGACTGAAGCAGAAACGGAAGCTCAGGCTGAAAGCACAACTGTTGCTGTTCCGGCAACCGTTGCAGAGACTGCCGCCCCTTCCGAGACGCAGACAGAGGCCGAAACTGCTGTTAAAACCACAACAGAAAAGCCGACTGAAACAGAAACCGCGAAAAGCAGCACAACCGAGGCGGAAAGCAGTTCGACAGGCCTTTCATTTCCGTCGCTTGATAGCATTTTTGATATGTCGATTCCTTCAGTAACGCCGGGAATCCGCACATTCAGGCAAGCCCCCGATGACTATTTTGAAGACGCTTTGTTTATCGGAGACTCCCGTACCGAAGAATTGATGGAATACGGAAATCTGCCCGGAGCAACTTTCTTCTGCAAAGTCGGTATGAGCCTGTATAATATGCATAAGGGAACCGTAAAGGTCAACAACGGCATTGGCAGTGTTTCGTTTGATTCGCTTATTAACAACCACCGGTTCAGGAAAGTATATATTATGCTCGGCGTTAACGAAATCGGTTATGCCCGCCAGCAGACTGTCAATAAGTATAAAGCGCTGATTGATGAAATAAAGGCAGCCCAGCCAAATTCCGTCATTTTTATAGAAGCAAATATACATCTTACTGCAAAAGAATCGGCAAAAAGCAGTGAAATCAACAACAAAGAAATCGATGATTTCAACAATAAGATTTCGCAATTTGCAGATAAGAAAACCGTATTTTATCTTGACGTCAATGAAATATTTGACGATGATTCGGGCGCTCTCAGGTCGGAGTGCTCCGGTGATGGCACGCATCTGAAAGCCAAATATACCCGCGAATGGGGTGAATGGCTTAAAACCAAGGCAATTCTGTAAACAGGTTGCCGATATAATGAAAAAAGGAGGAGACGGCCGGTCTCCTCCTTGAAAAATAAATCATCTTTATTCTGTTGAGCTCTGAACTTCGGTTGTAGTTTCAGTAGGTGTAAATTCAATTGAAAGCTTGCAGTTTCTGTCCGGAATCTTGGCAGTGAATTCGTTAATCGTGCAATAAACATAAACGTATGCATCAGCTTTAATATGCAGAAATCCGCTGCCTTCAAGGGACGGAGTTGAATCGCGCTCAATATACTCGGCAAAGGGCTGATACTCTTCCGAAAAAACATAAATCTTAAACTGAGCTCTGCTGTCTCCAGTGACAGTGACAGTATAATCTCCCTCAGCGTCCGTTATAAAGCAGAAATAGCCCGGAGCCTTATAGCAATTCTTTGCCTTGACCGTAATATTGTAATCATCCAATTTTTGCGGTTTGCCGTCGTTGGCGGTTGAACTGTAACGGGAACTGCTGCCGCAGGAAGAGAGCGAAAATACAAGGGCAAATACGGTTATTAAACAAATAATTCTTTTCATTTTCATCACCATAGATACTATATCACACTATTCCGGTTTTTTCAAGTTGCGGTCTGCAATCTTTCGGTTAAGCAGTCATTTTATATCTTACTTGCATAAATTGAAAATAAGAGTTATAATATATAGTACATTTAAACTTGAATTCTGTTTTAATAACAGATTGCCGAAAACGGAGGCGATACAATGAAAATTCAAAACAGATTTACGGCGTTATTGATTTGTGTTTCGATTCTTTTGGGTTTTGCCGGAGTAACGACCTTTAGTCAGCAGTCTTATTCGGCATACAGTCCAAAGGAGGAAACAACTGTTATCGTAAAGGCAACCGGTACGGATGCTGTTGATCCTCTTGCAAAAATAAAGGCAGCGGCAAAAAGAGAGGTTGACAGCGAAAGAAAAAGCACGGACTCTGACGGTGTTAACAAAATTGCGGACGACACCAAAAAGAAAATTGATGCAGCCACCTCAGAGAAAGAAATTGAAGAAATAAAAAACGACGGCATAAAAAGGATGAACGACCGCAGGTTTGAAGACTGTGAATATTGCGGGCAGGAACATAAAGGTCCGTTTGCTCCGATTACAAAATTCATCCATTATCTGCTCTTCCGAATTAAGAAACTCTTCAGATAAAACCGATAAGTCAAGAATCCGGGTTTGTTGCAGCAAAACAAATCCGGAAAAGAAAAATAAAATGTTGACATTTTTTAAATTAGGTGTATAATATCACAGTCAGCAAATTGCTTTGGGGAATTGTGTAATGGTAGCACTGCAGACTCTGACTCTGCCTGTTGGGGTTCGAATCCCTATTCCCCAGCCAATAAGTCAGGTATCCAAAAGGATGCCTGACTTTTTTATGCCCATAATAGAGATAAGAAAGAATCCCATATTACGAGCAAAGCGAGTAACAAGGTTCTGAAACAAAGTTTCAGGTTCTTATTCCCCAGCCAATAAGTCAGGTATCCAAAAGGATGCCTGACTTTTTTATGTCCGTGAAAGAGTTCCGACAGTAAGCGCGGGTATTGGCAAAAAGCTCACGGAAAGCTGACAGACAAATAAAATGTCAGGTGCCCGGAATACAAGAATATTTCTTGAACGCTGTTATCATATATGATAAACTATATCATAGCGAATAATCGGAGGTGTGTTTATGAAAAAAGCAGTTTCCGTTTTACTCACATTTGTTTTGCTTCTCGGTACGGTAGCCGTCGGAGGAATGAGCGTCTCCGCCGTGTCCAATGTTGTTTTGACTCTGACACCGTCCGAGCCGAAAGAGGACTACACCGTTCAGGCAAAGCTGGTTGACGCTCAGGGCAACGTGCTCTCCGAAACCGATGAAGCAAACATCGACATCAACACGGGCTTCTTCGCGAGACTTTACCGGTTCTTCTGCTCTTTGATTCAGAGAATCATTGATGTTTTCAAGGGTACGGCCGCCTGAGTCCGTCCCGTATAACAGCATAATTCACAATGCCCACCTGATACACAGGTGGGCTTCTTTTGCGACGCAATATTCTGTTTTATGCCCACGCGCCCTTTGTGTGCAGTTGACAGACTGATGTTATAAGCATATAATTATGGCGAACAGACAGGAGGGGGTAGTTATGCCGATAAAGGCCGGGGCTTTTTTTATGTCGCTGATAGCTTGCTTTTGCGCAGTATTCGATATACCTTACTACGCTGTCGGTAAGTCGATTGATATGGACAGATTTGAGCTTGTCTGGTCAGATGAGTTTGACGGCAGTGCGTTGGATGAGAGCAAATGGTCCGGCCACTTTGTTCCGGAGGGCACAAGGCAGCGCAGGGGCGGTTACTGGAATAAAAAAATGGCTTCCGTCAGCGATGGCTGTCTTACCATCAGCACCGAATATCTTGCCGAAGGTTTAGATTCGGGGCCTGCCGGCTATTACTCGTACGGCATGGACACACGCGGCAGTTTTGAAGCGTCAAGCGGATATTTTGAATGCCGCTGTATTCTTCCAAAAGGAAAAGATATCTGGGCCGCATTCTGGATTTACTGTGACGGAGTATGCGACGTAGGGGATGCAGGCGTAAACGGCTCGGAACTGGACATCTTTGAAAGCCCGTATTTCGACCGCAGCAGGGAAAATATGGTTTCGTCCAATATTCACTATGACGGCTACGGTGATGCGCATAAGTCGATGGGTTCAAAGAAGTTCCTGATCAGAGGCGATCCTTACTCTGAATTCAACACATTCGGTATGGAGTGGGACGAGGACTCTTATACCTTTTATATTAACGGCAGAAAAAGCTTTTCCACGGATTTTGGCGGTGTCAGCAAGGTGCCGGAGTTCCTTATTCTTTCCGTTGAGACCGGCGGTGATGACGGAATACCTGAGAGCGATGTGCTGGCGGGCGCGGATAAGAGCGAATTCATCGTTGACTATGTGCGCGCGTACCGCTTTAAATAAGTGAGAATACTTCTTGCAGTTGCTCAATATCACGGGCTGTGTTTCTTCTGACCCGGCGATATAATAATCACGATTTTGTTAAATGAAGAAGTGTTTCGGAGGTGGTCTTGTTGGAAAGAATAGCGGAAGAAATCCTCGGAGCTCAACTGACGCCGAAATATCTGGTCAGTCAGGTGTTCGGCTTTGCCGCTATGGCTTTGATGGTGATTTCTTTTCAGCAAAAAAAGCAGAAAACAATATTGATGGTTCAGTCGGCAGCCGGAGTTCTGTTTATAGTCAGTTTCTTCTTGCAATCGGCATACACAGGCTGCATAATGAACTTTCTTGCTATACTGAGAAATGTTGTTTACTCGCAGAAGGGTGAAAAACAGTGGGCGAAAAGCAAAGTTATTCCCGCCCTGTTTACTGTGCTTGTTACTGCCGGAGGTCTCTTCACCTGGGAAGGCAGGCGTTCGATTCTCACGCTGTTTGCGATGATTATTACCTCACTGGGCAACTTCAGCGAAAATGCCGCAATAGTGAGGGCGTGCTCTCTGCCCAGCTCCGTCTCATGGCTGATTTATGACGCGGTAGTCGGAAATGCGGCAGGGGTGTGCAACGAGTGTTTTGTATCCGCTTCCATAATAACGGGAATGATACGCCATGACCTTCCGAAATACAGAAAAAAATCCCGGACGCAATGACAGGGTTTACAGTATTGAAAAGTTAAAAATGTTTTCTTGATGAGGATTTGGATTATCATAGCACTGTTGATATGCGACAAGTTGTGGTATAGTAAAAATGTAACAGTAAACTGCGATTTATCAAATTTTTAATGTTTGGAGAATTGTTATGACTTTGGATGAAAAGTATGTATTGGAATGGAAAAGTGCGAAAAAGCAAATAAGAAAAAGACATTTAAAGAAAGCGTTGTTAAGTTTTGTCACATTTCTTGTTTTAGCAACTTTTTCGTATATATGTTTCAAAGTTGACAGTGATGCAAGATGGTGTTCAGATGGCGGCATAATAGCTTTTCTTTTTGCGATTGTTTTCTTTTTGGGAACTTTCAAAGTGCTTTTCAGCAACACTTCATCTGAGAACACTATGCTTAGACAGATTAATCAAGCATATCAAAATGCCAAAATGATGCAAAGCGATGATGTTCAAAATAGTGATACTGAATTATTTAAGTAAACTCAAGCTCAACTTCAAACCGTAAATGCTGAATATTTTAAATAATATTTACTCCCCGACAATCGCATTTGACTGTCGGGGAGCTGATTCGTTTCCGAAAACACCAAAAGACAGGGACGGCCATCCCTGCCTTTATCTTTGATTCTGCCCGGCGTTATATTGACAGGCCTCTTGCTCATTCTTTCAGGTCATCGTGCGAACCCTCATCTCCGAGGCGCTTGCCTGGCTGTCATTTTGTTTTTCCCGTGCGGATTATTTCTTCAACCTTGTCTTTGTTCATATAGAGCGTGCAGCCGCCGACGTGGTCGTCTTTCAGGACTCCCTGCGTGTTGAGCGCATAAAACAGCGGGGATTTAAGCGCCTCGCGTATGGAGGTGTCACGCACATTTATATCCGAATAGGGCGAAAACGGGCAGGGCTCCGCTCCGCCGCTTGCGTTTATGTGGAAGAAGCCCCTGCCTGCAGCTACGCAGCCCCCTGAGCTTTTTTCGTCGCCGGGGAAGGAAATGAAAACCATACCTTTTTTACGCCTGCGCTGTCTTCGCGCCTGCTTTTTCATAAAACCGCGGTCTTTTTCATCCGGCGCAAGTGAAGAACTTTCGTCTGTCACGGGTACATATTCAACATAGATAATGGCTTTGCAGCCGAGATTATACAGATTATCGACAAAGGCGTCGGAATAAACCTCGTTTATGTTTTCCGTTGTAACGGTTATTGACGCGCCGAAAATCATACCGCGGTTTTTTATATTCTGCATTGCCTATGTGACAATTTTAAATACGCCCTCGCCCCTGCGCGCGTCCGTAGTTTTTTCATCGCCCTCAATGCTTATAATCGGGATCAGATTGCGGTTTTCATCAAACAGATTGAGATATTTTTCCTGCAAAAAGGTTCCGTTTGTAAAAACGGGAAAAAGAATGCTGCCGTGGGTTGCCGCCTGTTTTATGACATCGTATCGCATAAGCGGTTCACCGCCCGCAAGCAGAATAAAGCTTATACCGAGTTCGTCTGCTTCGGTAAAAATACGGTCCCATTCCTGAGCCTGAAGCAGGTCCGGCCGGTCACTGTCGCAGCAGGCGTTGTTGGCGCGGGAGTAGCAGCCTGCGCAGTGAAGATTGCAGGTGCTCGCTATGCTTGCAATCAGAAACGGCGGAATATGTTCTCCGTTTTTTTCAGAGCGTTTGCGTTTCTTTGACGCAATTCGGGATGCATAGGCAAAGGAGCGCATAAAATCCGCCTCAACGGGATTCTGAGATGTGGCGCGCAGCGAATCCGAAACAACACGGACAACACCGCGGGTCATATATGACTGAATATTCATTTTTGTACCTCCTCGGAAACGGCGGGAATCTCATCGCCGTCATACGGTTCATTTTTGACCCAGTGTGCAAGTCTGTGAAGAATCGGCCACAGGTCTGAGCCGTGCGGCGTAATGCGGTATTCAACGCGTACCGGAACTCCGGAATAAACAATTCTGGCAACAAGCCCGTCACGTTCAAGCTCTTTGAGGGAAGAGGAGAGCATTGCAGGTGAAATGCCTCTGATTTTACGGCTGAGGTCGTTATAATGTTGAGCCCCGTCTGCCTGCAGACTGCATAAAATACGCATTTTCCATTTGCCGCCGATTGTTTCGATTGCCTCACCTATAGGGCATTTTTCATCACACGGGCAGAGTGACTCACGGGTTTCGTTCTGATTCATAAACGGTTTTTCCTCCTTTAACTATGAAAAGCATAGTACATATACTTTTTAAAGTCAAGAGATTTCCGGAAAAATAACCGCGCGAATTGTACAGCCGGTTTTGTTACGGCTCCGAAACATACACTGCTGTCAAAAAAGACGTATTACAAAGGCTTTATTTTTCCTTAACAAAGTGATATAATAAAACAAAAAAGGACCTGCCTTGCGCGGGGAACGGTTTTTACAAGTCGCTGCAAGCAAAAATACGATATACAAAGGAGTAATAAATATGTCATTCTGTCTTGAGGAATATTTCGCCCCGGATTTTGGAAAGAAAGAACTTGCCGACGCTCCGAATGTAATAATGGTTCCTTCCCCTAAAGACGGCGTTGCTCCGGACTCTTATCACGCAATGAGCATTTTCCCCGAATACTTTAAAATTGACGGGAAATGGCTGATGGCCGAGGAAAGCCGTATGGATTGCGTGCCCGTGTTTGAAAACGGCAGGATTGCTGTTAAAGAGTTCCGCAATCTCAAAAAAGGCGAGCTTGTAATCTGCGGCAGAACCGAAAAAGGCGAGGACGGCATATTTGTGTACGCAGACGGATTCAGGGAAAACGACGGCTTATCCGAGACCTTCGCTTTCAGGCAGGGTCATTCGAGAGAAAGCTCCTTTTCGCGGGATTATGATGAGCTTTATGAGCTTTTAAATCACGAAAGAGATAACGGCAAAATAGTATGGGTTATGGGCCCTGCCTTTGCTTTTGACCACGACGCAAGAAATGCCTTTGCGCGGATTATTGCGGGCGGTTATGTACATGCGGTGCTTGCCGGCAACGCGCTTGCCACTCACGATCTTGAGGGCGCATATTTGCAGACTGCCCTCGGTCAGAATATTTATACTCAGAAAAATCAGCCGAACGGACATTACAATCATCTTGATACCATCAACAAGGTGAGGTATTACGGCTCCGTTGCTGAGTTTATCAAAAATGAGAATATCAATAACGGTATTATTTACAGTTGTGAAAAATACGGCGTGCCGTATGTGCTTGCGGGCTCCATACGCGATGACGGGCCGCTGCCCTGCGTTCTGGGCAATGCATACGAGGCGCAGGATAAAATGCGCAATCAGATAAGAAACGCCACGACAGTTATCTGTATGGCGACTACTCTGCACTCAATAGCCGTGGGCAATATGACTCCGTCCTTCCGCGTGATGCCGGATGGAACAGTGAGAAAGGTTTATTTTTACTGTGTTGATATTTCGGAATTCACGGTAAACAAGCTGACCGACAGAGGTTCGCTTTCCTCGATAGGCATAGTTACCAACGTTCAGGATTTTATTGTTAATATAGCAAACGGACTCAATGTCTGAAAATAATATCCGCCCGGAAAACAAGAACA
>JAILMJ010000061.1 GCA_024692685.1 Clostridia bacterium | reverse complement strand
CAGTAGGGATGAAATGTACCGCTCTCTTTTAGCCTCCATTATTCTATTCGCTTTTTTTGCGTAAATACGCATTTTTTACGACTGCAAAAATACACTTATTTTTGATTTAACACAAAGATTAAATGAATATCTATGTTTTTTTATAAATATGCTGGTTTACAGGTCTTTGATGTCGGCAGTGCCGATCCAAAGCGTCTGCTTAATAGATTGTACCCGTGAAAGCACTTCGGTGTAGTTGGCGGTGTTGGAGATGAAAGTTAGCATTATAGGAAAAGGAAATTAGTGATTTTATTTATTTCTTCTTTTCTTCTTGTTTCAATCTCTTGAAGCGTCCAAACATCATGATTCATTATTTTTTTAACAGTGGCAAATTTACTATCTCTATAACAAAGTTTGCCGTCTGCACGGTTAACTTTATCCTTAAATGGAAGGCACCCAATTGAGCGATTTATGTCATATTCTAAAAGCATCAAATTACCTATGCTGTTTTGAAGACTGTAATCAATATCTTGTCCTTCTTTTTCATTGGCATTGGCATGGATATGTTCAACATCAAACCCACCATTCAGTAGATTTTCTATCATGTCGAGTGGTGTGTTGTTTTCTATTTCATCAAAATAGTCACTTAATAAACAGATAAGATTCTTCCAAACTCTGTTATCAGCAATCACCCCTCCTATACAATCGTTTCTAAACGAATCATTGTCCATGGGCCGTAGTTGAATTTGAATCTTTGAGACTATTCCTTCAAGATTTGAGTTAACATCATAAACATCCCTATAGATGCCATACATAAAAGAGTGAATATGGTTTACGGCTTTTGCAAACCTAATGCTATAGCAGAAAAACAATTTTGATAGAGGTGCCAAAATTGAGTAAACTTGCGATAGTCGCTCGTCATCTGAGAGATTTTCATTAGTCAAAAGAATTTGATATGCAATATTCAAGTATCGTGAGTATCTTGAATAATCAATGAGTGTATATGACATATATTCATCGCTTGTCCTAAATTCACTTGAATTCCATAAGCGAGCAACCTCCACAATTCGGTTTAAATCGTTCAAGCTTAATTCTATTCGCTTGTTCTTTAGTCCTGCGAAATCCTTATGAGTTTGAACATTAAGCAATGTGTCGAATAATTCTTCAAAGAACGTGTCCGTGGCTTTACTATAAAGAGCCACAGAAAGTTGATATTTTGAAATTAAATAGTATTTGTATATAGTACGGACATCTTCAACTGAAACGACATCCCAATCATGATTTTTCCGCCATTCGCTATTTAAATCTTTTATGTTTTTATATATGTTGCCTATTTCATTAAACGCTTCCTCACCTTGATTTTCGTAATCATGTAAGTATTCATACATTCGTACTTTAAACAAATCATTTCCATTCAAATCAAGACCAGCCGTATTGATTGTGTTGAAAATTTGTATTGTTTTTGACAATCCTGCAAGCGTTTCAACAACCACAAAATAAATGCTATTGAGGAAATAATCAACAAATTTCTGAATATTATCAGAGAATAGAGGGATTATATTACCTTCTTCATCCTTGGTGTTTTCCAAAAATGTTTCCTTTATTGACTGAAGATTTCTTAGATAGTTATTCGATACGAAATTCTCATTGTCTTGAATATTATTCAAATCATCAATGAGAAGCATTTGTTCAAGATTAGTTTCCTCTTTACCATTATTAACCCTTGTCTCCAGCCAATCTAAATTGATTTTTTGAAGGATTTCTATTTGAGGATATTCTAATTTGAGATACTTGAGAATACAAAGAATAGTGCTTAATCTCTGCTGACCATCGATAACATCCTGTTCATATTCATTCTCACTGATTCGTTTTTTATACGAGAGCTGCATAGTTCCAATAAACATTGGCTCCAACACAATAGCTTTTATTTCATTTGAGCCCCAAAAACCTTTGAAAATATCACCCACAAACCTTGATACCTGTTCAACGCCCCAAGAGTATTCTCGCTGATAAACAGGAATGTTATAAATAGTATGGCCATCAATAATGGAACTTTTGTGATCGTTAGAAATCTCAGGAACAGATGTCTTAATTCGATATGTTTGCGCCTTTATATCAAATTGATTGCTGAGATTGTCTTCATACAATTTGATGACTTGATCTGCTATAGAATTTGCCCTAAAGAAAGTGCCTCTTTTTTTATAATTGAGTTGCAGATTGTCTGGTAAATCAACAATCTTAACCTTCACTCCATAACACCATGAATAATCTTCAGCAAGGTCAAAAGGGTCTCCTTTCCGAACTTTTATAAGATTATTCTTTATCATATCATTCAATGGCATCGGGTCAGAAACTGCCTTTGCCACAGCTGGTATGGTATACCCATCAGCTATTGCAAAATAATCATCTGTTTTAACCTCACGATTAAAGCGCTCAACATCTTCACTACCTAGAAAAACAACATTACTTCTTCTAAATACAGAAATAATGCGTGATGACCAAGAGCCATTTTCGCTCCATCTTGAGCCAATTTTCCAAACTTTATTCATGACAACATTTCTTTTAAATCTTTTAAAATATTCATACTTTTTCTCCGCCGCAATATTACAAAATATTACTTTACAACTTATTTCCAATTTCCATTTTCATCTTTTTCTGCAGGCTGGATATTCAAATTGTTTATAATTTCATTAAATTCATCCGTATTAACTCCTGCCATTTCTATATTTTCAGATAATATCTAATTAAATGTTTCTCAATTAATTTCTACTCACTTCCTTTGGTCTTGTTTGCTTGTATATAGGAACTCAAAATAGAGTCATTGGTTT
>JAILMJ010000054.1 GCA_024692685.1 Clostridia bacterium | reverse complement strand
AAAACCCTGCACTACGAGGATATGGCGCAGGATATGTATTGCTTTATAAGAAGACTCGGGCTGGAAAAACCGGTGTTTTACGGCTTCAGCGACGGAGGAATAGTCGGTATTCTGCTCGCGTCTGAGTATCCCGATCTGCTGAGTGCGCTGGCTGTAAGCGGAGCAAGTTTAAATCCCGACAGTACCAAGCCGCTGCCTATGAAATTTTTTAAACTCTGGAGTCACTTTGACAGAAGCGACAAAATGCGGATTATGATGCGCGAGCCGTCTATAACAGATGAAATGCTTGAAAGAATCATCGTCCCTACTTTCGTAACGGCGGGAGAAAAAGATGTTATAAAGCTCTCACATACCGAGCATATTGCCGAAACTGTTCCCGGCGCAAAGCTTAAAATATTTGAAAAGAAGGGTCATTCGGGCTACATTATGAACAGCACCGAAATCGCAGAGTATCTGCTTTCTGTTTTGCCCTGACGAGTTACTGAGATAGGAGAGTGGTTTTTATGAAGAATAAAAAGAGTTTTTTCCCTGACGGAACGGCAGTTATCGGCGGAGTTCTTACCGCAGTAATCTGCGGTGTGATGAATTTCATTCTGATACCGAAAATTGAGACCTCAACGCAGGGTATACGCTGTTTTGATATGAATTTCGGCTACAGTTATGAGACGGCGCAGAAATTTCTCTCACTTATCGGTGATGAGGAAAGGCTCATCTATCTTAACCGTCAGTTGCCGCTTGATTTCGTATATCCCGTTTTTTACACCTTGTTTTTCATTTCGCTCATTTATATTCTTGCGGGAAGGAAGAAAAAACCGTTGCTGCCTTTTTTGCCTGCGGTTTGCCTGCCCGCAACGGATTACATTGAAAACATAATGTCGATAATTATGCTCAGAAGCGGCATACCTTCGAAGTCTTTTGCCTTGATTTCTTCCTGCGTAACTTCGGTCAAGACCGTGCTTATGTATATCACCGGTCTGATAATTGCCGTTATGCTTTTGATAAATATTGTCAGGGCTATAAAAAGAAGAAAAGAGCAATAAAAACAGTCATACTCTGCGGAAATGAAGAACCTCCCGCTGTTGGAAAAACAGCGTGTGGTTAATTATCCGAAACAAAAACCGCTGCGCACTGCGCAGCGGTTTAATCATTAATCGGCGTTTGCCTGTTCCTGCATCGCCTTTATCCTCTTGTTTGTTTCCCTCTGATCAACCCAGAATACCACTTCGAGCTCTGCCAGAGCGCCCAGCATGTGCCAGACCGAATGACCCTGATAGTTTCCGAGGGCAAAGTTTGCTATTTCGTTGTCTCCCCAGATTGAGGTGTCAATGAAGGCCACAAGGAAGGTGGCTATAACAAGGATAAGCAATCCTTTTTCGTTGCCTGTCATGGACTTGAAATTGGCAGCAAGAAGGTAAAGAATGGGAACTGCGGTCAGGAAGCAGCCGAATTCTGCAAGCGAAAGCCCGCCGGTTTTGCCGTCCATTGCGGGAGCAACGCCGGTGGTGAAGAATTCCTTGCTGATATAAAGTCCTCTGTCGTGAAGAGCAAAAACCTCAAAGGTCAGCACACCGATTACGACCAGCATTAATGCGGTTTCAGCGATAAGAAAGATATTGCGCTTTTTCTTGTTCGCCTCATAAAACTCAAAAGCAAAACAGCAGACGCCCGACCACGCAACATATTCGGTCAGTGACATGTCAATATAACTCATAAACAGCTTCGTGGTCATCTGACCGCGTACGAATTCGCCGTAATTTGCCGTATGCATACCCACCGATGAAAAGGACATAACCATATAAATAAGCAGGAACACATACCAGTACCACTTTTTGTTTTTCTTGATGAGAAGGATAATGATTCCTATGATTCCGGCAATAGTGTAACACCAATTAGTCTGAACATCCGCAAATTGAGCGCAGAATTCGGCGAGCGAGGTGTTAACTCCGGGAATCGGGAAAATGTCTTTGAAAGACAGCCAGTCGATAAAATTCACACGCAGTTCCTCCCTTATTATTTGCAAGGGATTTCGTGGCGGACCGCATTTTATAATGCGGAAAAATCCGCGGACAATCTCTTGTTTTCTGCATTATATCACCGGTATGAATCTGCATTGTTCACATTATGAATAAAGCGTCGAAGCCTTTGAAAATTAACAATTTTTTAACGATTTAATTCATATCCGGAAAAATGCGGAGCGGCTGAAAATATCATTTTTCAAATCCGGAATTATGCGGAGCGTTTGCCTTAGAAAAAAGCAGATTAAAAGAACCGTCTGTACGCAAAAATGCCCGTGTGCAACGTACACGGGCAACAGCATATGATATACAGTTTTAAAATAAATATGAAAAAGCATTAGCTTTCCGTTTAATACGGGTAAAGTTTTAATTGCCGTCGGTTATGTTCTTTGCGTATTTCTCTAACAGTTTTGCCGCAACTTCAACCGTGTTTTTCTCCGAGGGCTTTTCGGGGTCAACTGTCGAAAGCCATTTTCTTTCGAATTCGGCGTAACTCTTATAGAAATTATTTCCTATGTAGGTGTTTCTTTCGTTAGGCCTCTTTTTTGTCGCGGATGAAAACAGTTTACGGTGAGGAAATTCAAGGGCAAGTTTTTCAAAGAAACTCTGCCAGCGCTTGACATAGAAAGTCTTTATCATTCCGCCCCATTCTTTCCATGCGTAATCATAGTTGACTGAATCTCTTAACGGTCCCCATATTGTAAGCTGGGTCAGGAGATTGAGTTCGTAGTTTTCCTTGTCCTTTTCGTTCAGAGCAAGGTCTCCTGCCTGCCTGAGATGCTCGTAAAGTGTCATTTCGGGTCTTGTCTGCAACAGAGCATCTGTCTCTTCGCAGATTTTCAAAAATAGATTACTGCTTCTCTCAAAGGTGTTGACATCTTTGCTTCTGTAGCTTTCCATAACTCTGTCATAGAGCACGGAGCAGTAATTGCTCAGCACCTGCCTCGTGATATCGCATACATCGTAAGCGTATCCGTCTTTTTCGGCGTTTTCCGATTTTATCAAGGAGAGAGCGGCTTTGCAGAGAATACCGTTGTCATATCTCAATTCCCTGAAATCATTTGGAGCGGTATGCCGAAGTTCTGTATCCGGCCTTGCGCAGATAACGGACCCGGTTTCCCTGCCTGTGCAGTTTTCGCCGTAACAGGATTCGTAAAGATTCCGAACCGCTTCTTTCAGGCAGCTTTCGTCGCTGCCGTAACGTCTTTCCGTGTAGTCGTCAAGCCAGCTTTCAATATCAATTTTCCCGCTTTCGGTAAGCATCTGAAAAGCCAGGTCGTAATAAAGCGGATTCTGGTATATTCCCTCAGGGAAAAGGCCGGTCCCCACGCAGTTTTCACACCCGATATCTGCATATTTGTTTTCCGCAAGCGCTTTAATACTGCCGTGAAGGGTAGTCCTGTCACCGAAGGAATGAATATTTCCGAGAACAAAATCGTGACCCCAGAAGCTTTCGCACTTATCGTATTTCGATCCGTCAATATCAAGTATCAGCAGTCTGCCTTTGGGCACGGCTTTCACTATTTTTTCCCTCAGAGACCAGCTTTGCATAACCCATACAGATTCAGGGTCAAATTCCTGATACATTGTGTCTATTGCCCTGCCGACTTTCCAGAGATAATCCTTCGTTTTTATCGGAGGCTCGTTTTCGTGGAACGGATCGCAGGCGTAATAGTGATATGAACCGAAAAGCTGACTTTGTTTTTGAAGCAAGGCGGTTCCGAATTTTTTGAATACCGGGTCGGTAGGGTCGAGCTGGAATGTGACAGGAAAATTGCACCAGGACCGGTTCATTGTCATACGTATTTTCTTGAAAAGCTTTGATAAACTTCTCGGTACCATACCGGAAAATCCCTGCTGTATGGGTGTCATTCCCAATTCGACTTCTCTGTCGATTATTCTCCTCCCCAGGTCGAGTCTGCTCTCGATATATTTCACATCGGTCAGGCTGAAGTAACTGTCAAAGTTTGTCATGAGCTGCCACGGCCAGAACGCAGGCCCGCTGAGGTACGTGAGAGCGCCTTTTTCGCTGTATGTGAAGTCCCTCATTGTGTAATACCAGGTTGCTTCGCTTCCCACCACGGAAAGAGGCATATTTATGCCGTTCATAGCCATAAAATCTATTTCTTTTTCCCATTCCTGCCATTTCCAGAAGGCGGCCGAATAGCCGAGGGTGCAGTAATTGAGGTAAGCCCTCCTTTTCTGTTTTATAACCTTGTGAAGCCTTCCTTCAAAAAGGGGAGCTTCGGTTACGTTAAGCTCTTTGTTACCGCAATGGGAAAGGTTGACACGGCAGAACTTTTTGAGGTAGTTGTAATACCCCATCGCCATGCTGATTTTGCAATCGCCGCAGATAACCACCTTGCCGTTTTCACAAAATACGTCGTATACGTTGCAGCCGCTTTCATCGGGGATTTCACGCAGCTCAAATACTTCGGCTATTTCGGGCGTATTTCTGAGAATAAGATTTTTCAATTAACGCAGCTCCTTTACCGTGAATTGTTTCCACCCGTTCTTTCGTTATACCCGATTATTATACACGAAAACCGGATGCTCATCAATATCTCAAAAGAGAATATGTTAAATTTTTCGGAAAATTTATAAATAGACTTTACAGTTCTAAATTTTTAATATAAAATATAATAGATATTTCAGGTCAGACCATTTTACTGTTTGGAGTGATAATTATGCAGCCGGTGTACAAAAGAATCCTTCTCAAAATAAGCGGCGAGGTGCTTGCCGGCGAGAAGGGCTTCGGATTTGATTTTGATACAATCAACTCAGTCTGCGGTGCAGTCAAGAAACTCAACCGTATGGGTGTTGAGGTTGGGCTCGTAGTCGGCGGAGGCAATTTCTGGAGAGGACGCAGCGGCGGTCAGATGGACCGCACAAGGGCCGACCATATCGGTATGCTGGCGACGGTTATGAATTCCCTTGCATTGGCTGACTCTCTTGAATCGCTGGAAGTTCCGGTACGTGTTCAGACAGCGGTGGAAATGAGGCAGTTTGCAGAGCCGTATATCAGAAACAGAGCAATCCGTCATTTGGAAAAGGGCAGGGTTTGCGTGTTCGGCGCGGGAACGGGAAATCCGTTCTTCTCAACCGATACCTGTGCAGCGCTCAGAGCAGCCGAAATCAAAGCCGATGTTCTGCTTAAAGCCACAAATGTTGACGGCGTATATGATAAGGACCCGAATAAGTATGCGGATGCAGTCAAATATGATAAGATAACTCATAGTGAGGTTCTCGAGAAAGACCTTAAGGTTATGGATTCCGCAGCCGCTTCTCTTTGCAGAGAAAACCATATCAAAATATTGGTCTTCAACCTCAATGACCCTGAAAATATCATAAGAGCTGTCTGCGGTGAAAACGTAGGTACTCTCGTGAGCGAATAACCGGACAAATATTCTCAGAATTAATAATAATCGGAGGTAGCAAAATGGAAACTTTATTCAAGAACACCGAAGAAAGAATGCAGAAAACAGTCAATGTGCTTACAGCGGAGTACTCCCAGCTCAGAGCAGGGAGAGCCAATGCAGCCGTGCTTGATAAAATAAGAGTTGATTATTACGGAACACCGACTCCCATAAACCAGATGGCGGCAATTTCGATTTCCGAGGCGAGAATCCTCACTATTCAGCCCTGGGACAAATCAACCATTCAGTCTATTGAAAAAGCCATACAGGCATCGGATATAGGCATAAATCCTCAGAATGACGGCGTGTCAATCCGCCTTATTTTCCCTCAGCTTACGGAGGAACGCCGTAAGGAACTGAGCAAGGATATCAGAAAAATGGCCGAAGATTCAAGAGTTGCCATCCGCTCCATCAGAAGAGATGCCATAGAAAAGGCAAAGAAGATGGAGAAGAATTCCGAAATCACGGAAGATGACCTTGACGACTGTGAAAAGGAAATCCAGGATTACACAGATAAGTACATAAAGGAAATTGACAAGATTTCAGCTGATAAAGAAAAAGAGATAATGTCAATCTGACAGGTAAAACCGGGCGGCATTTTTGTGCCGCCCTGTTAAAACAAATTCAGGGGAAATCATATGACCGAAAAACAGCTTTCCGATCTGATTCTTCCGGAGCATATCGGAATAATAATGGACGGTAACGGACGCTGGGCAAAGCAGAGGGGCCTTGAGAGAAGCGAGGGCCATAAAGCGGGAGCAAACGTTTTCAGAAACATTTGCAATTACGGCGCCGATATCGGCTTAAAATATATGACCTTTTACGCGTTTTCAACCGAGAACTGGAAACGCCCGCCGAAAGAAGTAGCATCTCTTATGAAATTATTCAGAGACTATCTTGATGAAGCGGAGCAAAGGGTTAAAGAAAACGAGAAACGCGGTCTTAAATTTCATCTTGTCGGTGAAAAGAAAGGCTTGCCCGGTGACATAGTCCGCAAGCTTGATGCTCTGGAGCGCAGGAGCGCAGACAAGGATGTTATGACGGTCAATCTCGCTATAAACTACGGCGGCAGAGATGAACTTGTTCACGCTTTCAAAGCACTTGCACGCCGTGTCAAAGCCGGTGATCTCAATCCTGATGACATTTCCGAAAAGGATATTTCCGATAATATCTTTACTTCCGGTCAGCCCGATCCTGATCTGATTATCAGACCGAGCGGCGAATACAGGCTTTCCAATTTTATGATATGGCAGGCGGCATATTCCGAGTTCTGGTATTCGGATATTCTCTGGCCTGATTTCACGAGCGACGATTTGGACAAAGCTATTATTGACTATTGCAAAAGGAGCAGACGCTTCGGAGGCGTCTGATATCACTATGGAAAAGGACAATTCAGTTAAAACAAAAAAAGGCGGCAAACTTGCTGTCAGAATAATTGTGGGAGTGTTGCTTGCGCTTGTTGCCATAGGGCTTCTCGTGCTTTGCGGATACGGCCACTATCAATATATTTTCATCATAGAAACGCTGTTCTGTGCATTGAGCGTTCATGAAATAATGCATGTGAGCGGATGCAAGAACAAAGTCCTGACTTATACGGCAATGACGGTCGGCGGTGTTATTCCGATTATTGTGGCATTTGATCTCGGGCGTTTTCTTCCGTTCTCAACGAATATCCTGATTGCGATATACGTTATTGCGATGCTTATCTTAATGCTTAAAATGTACAGCGTGACCAGATTTGAGCACGTAGCAATAGCTTTGTTTGCGTCATTGATGATACCCGAGGCTACATCTTGCCTGTTCAGACTTTTCAGGTTTATGGATGAAAGACGGGTTCTATTCTGCAGGTCAAACATAGTTTTCACTCTTCTTATAGTAATGTTCTGCGCCTGGCTCTGCGATACTTTCGCGCTTTTCACGGGTATGGCACTCGGAAAGCATAAAATGGCTCCGAACATCAGCCCGAAGAAAACCGTAGAAGGTGCAATCGGCGGTATTATCGGCACAACCGTTTTCTCTCTGATCACCTTCTTTATCTGTGATCACTTTTATTTCAGCACGGATACAATCAGATGGTGGATGGTGCTTATTATTGTCCCGGTTATCTGCGTGATGGGTATGTGCGGAGATTTGTCGGCCTCCGTTATAAAGAGGAACTACGGCTTCAAGGATTTCGGATCGCTTTTCCCGGAGCACGGCGGAGCGATGGACAGAATAGATTCATTCCTTTTTACTATGCCGTCGACATATCTTCTGATTAAAATAATCGTTTCACTTGCCGCTTAAAGTAAATGGCGGAGGACACATTTATGAAGTCTCTGACAATTCTGGGATCTACGGGTTCAATAGGAACTCAGGCACTTGATGTTGCAAAACTTTGCGGATTCAGGATTAAAGCTCTTACCGCAAACAGCAGGACTGATATTATTGAGCGGCAAATCAGGGAGTTCGCTCCCGAAAAAGTCGCACTTGCCGATGAAAAGGCAGCCGCGGATCTGAAGGTTAGAGTTTCGGATACCGCTACCAAAGTCCTTTCCGGAAGGGAGGGCGTCAACGAATGCGCCTTCTGCGGTTCCGATACGGTGCTTAACAGCATAGTCGGTATAGCAGGTCTTGAGCCGACTTTGTGCGCGATTAAAGCCGGGAGCAAAATAGCTCTTGCAAATAAAGAAACTCTTGTCGCAGGCGGAAAACTCGTGATAGATACTGCGCGGGAAAATAAAGTTGACATATTGCCGGTTGACAGTGAGCATTCGGCAATATTCCAGTCTTTACAGGGTTGCAGAGACAGGAAGCAGATCAAAAAACTGATATTGACGGCGTCCGGCGGACCCTTTTTCGGCAAAACACCGGAGGAACTTGAAACGGTCACCCTTGAGCAGGCTCTCAATCATCCCAACTGGTCAATGGGTGCAAAGATTACCGTTGACTCCGCCACTATGATGAATAAGGGCCTTGAACTTATAGAAGCGGCGTGGCTTTTTGATATGTCGCCCGATTATATTGACATAGTGGTTCACCGCCAGAGCGTCGTTCATTCGCTTGTTGAATATATTGACAATTCCGTAATTGCCCAGCTGGGAGTTCCCGATATGAGAATTCCCATCCAATATGCTCTCACCTATCCTGACAGATGTGTCAGCAGTGTGCGGGAACTTAAGCTCTGGGAATACGGAACCTTGACTTTTGAGCAGCCGGATTATGAAACTTTTAAGTGTTTAAAATATGCCGGGGAAGCACTCAGAAGGGGAGGCGTTTATCCCGCGGCTCTGAATGCAGCCAACGAAAAAGCAAACGAACTGTTCAGAAACGGGAAAATCAGGTTTACCGATATTCCATATGCTGTGGGGGCTTCACTCGAAAAGACAAGGAACACCGGTTCATACACTTTTGAAGATATTACGGAAACGGATAAATGTGTCAGATCGGAGACGGAGGACCTTTTTGCATGAATGTAATTACCCTTATGTCTGTGTCGGCAATCTGGGGCAAGATTTGGCCGATACTTATAGCTGTAGTCTTTTTCGGCTTTCTTATTTTCTTTCACGAACTGGGGCATTTTTCTTTTGCGAAACTGTTTCATGTTCAGGTTAATGAGTTCGCTCTCGGTATGGGACCGTCTGTTTTTAAGTTTAAAAAGGGAGAGACCCTTTATGCATTGCGCCTTCTGCCAATAGGAGGTTATTGCGCAATGGAGGGTGAAGACGGCGAAAGTGAAAACACCCGTGCTTTCAGCAACCAGAAAGCGTGGAAAAGATTTATCATAGTTGTTGCCGGCGGCACGGTCAACCTCATCATGGGGATTATCATCGTTGCGATTATGCTCGGCAGTTCTGAACTTGTGGGTCTTCCTCAGGTGAATTTTTTTGATGAAAACGCAGTCAGCAATCAATCCGGCCTTCAGGAAGGGGATATTGTCAAAAAAATCGACAACAAACATGTTTTCTGTGATTACGATCTCGGCTTCCTGCTTACAAGAAAGGCAGACGGAGTTTACGATTTTGTTGTCGAGCGTGACGGAGAAACGATACTTCTCAAGGATGTAACTTTTAAAACCGAGAAAAAAACTATAAACGGCAAAGAGATGTCTACGGTTGTTTATGACTTCTCAATAGTAGGCGTGCCCCCAACTTTCAGAACGGTGCTGAAAAACACCATACCGGTTACTCTCTCATACGGCAGACTTGTGTATCTGTCGCTTTTTGACCTCGTGACCGGCCGTTACGGAGTGAGCGATCTGTCCGGTCCGATAGGTACGGTGTCATATATTGCCGATGCGGCGGAAACCGCAGCAACCGAAACTAACTGGGAATATCTGTTTATGCTTATGGCGGTTATAGCCATAAATCTGGGTATTATGAACCTTCTTCCGCTGCCGGCTTTGGACGGCGGAAGGCTTCTCTTCATCTTAATCGAGATGATATTCAGGAAGCCCATTCCGAGAAAGTATGAGGGCTGGGTTCACGCCATAGGGATGGTACTTTTGCTTTCACTTATGGCGGTTGTATCGGCAAGCGATATCTGGAAACTTATAAAGGGATAATGATATGGAAAGACGCCTTTCAAAAAGAATAAAAGTCGGCAGTATTTTTATCGGCGGCGACAGCCCTGTAACCGTTCAGTCCATGCTCAATAAACCCGCACACGACATCAGGGGAAATGTTGAGCAGGCCCTTGAATTGCAGGAGGCAGGCTGTGAGATAATAAGGGCGGCCGTTCCGGATATGGAGTCGGTTCAGCTTATACCGGCATTAAAAGAGAGATTGTCAATTCCGGTTGTTGCTGATATACATTTTGACTATAAACTCGCTCTCGCTGCGGTTGACGCGGGAGTGGATAAGATAAGAATTAATCCGGGCAACATCGGTTCGGATGAACGGGTTAAAGCCGTTGCGGATGCCTGCAAAAGGAAAAACGTTCCCATACGTATAGGCGTTAACTCCGGTTCGGTGGAAAAGAGCATATTGGCAAAGTACGGCTCGCCTACTGCCGCCGCCCTTGTGGAAAGCGCCCTTTATCACGCCTCTCTGCTTGAAAAGTTTGATTTTGACGATATAGTTATTTCAATCAAGTCTTCGGATGTTGTTACTATGATAGAGGCATACAGACTTGCGGCAGAAAAATGCTCTTATCCGCTTCATCTCGGAGTTACCGAAGCGGGAACCTACAGCATGGCTTTAATTAAATCCGCTGTCGGAATAGGTGCGCTTCTTGCCGACGGAATCGGGGATACAATAAGGGTCTCCATGACCGACAGTCCCGTTAAAGAGATTGAAAGCGGGAAAAATATTCTCAGGGCACTGAATATCGGCTTCCACGGCCCGGATATTGTTTCCTGTCCGACATGCGGAAGAACGGCTGTCAATCTTATCGGGCTTGCGAATGAGGTTGAGAAAAGGCTTAAAGGATGCAATAAAAAGATTAAAGTTGCCGTTATGGGCTGCGCTGTAAATGGGCCCGGCGAAGCAAGAGAAGCAGACATAGGTATAGCCGGCGGCAAAGGTGAAGCGCTGATTTTCAAAAAAGGAGAAATTGTCGGCAAGGTTCCCGAAAGTGAAGCGGTTGAAAGATTGCTTGAAGAAATAGATAAGTTGGATTGATTTATGAAAAATACACAGTTGAATTATTTTGTCGGCGAGTGCCTGGACGAGAGTACCAGATCAAAACTCGGCGACTGTCAGGTCTTAAGCATTAATTTCAATGAAGATACTTCGTCCCTGCATATTAGTGTAAGCAGTGAAAAATATATAGATGATGGCTGCGTTCTCGATGCCAGGCAAATGATAAAGGACTATATGGGCATAGAGTATGTGCGGCTCTCTTTCCGTTTCCCCGAAAGCGAGTTCAGTGAAAAATGCATGCCGATGGTTGTCAGAGAATTCAAAGAGGAAAACGCCGCCGCGAACGGCTTTTTTGATAAGGCGGAGTATGTCATCACGGACAACGGGCTGTCAATCCTTATTGATAACGGGGAATCCGTACTTAAAGATATCGGAGCCGAGAAGGCGATAAAGGACATCATCTTCAAGCATTTCGGCAAAATGATTGAAGTCAAAATCACAGGTGAGAAAGGTCTTTCGTTTGATTCTCCCGAATATGTTGAAATGCAGCAGAACAACAGTATAAGTATTCCCGAGAATTACACGGGCAGCAAAAAAAGCGCTCCCGTCAGGGCGTATGAGGATCTGCCTATATCACTCACAAATTCCGTTGCCGTTTACGGATTTAAGATTAAATCCAAGCCCGCTCCGCTTTCCGGCATTTCCGTTGAGGACGGGAATGTGACTGTATGGGGCGAGGTGTTCGGCCTTGATATCAGGGGTACCAGAGACGGAAAAAGAAAGATAATAAAGTTCAGCATCACGGATAAAACCAACAGTTATGTCGTCAAGGTTTTTGATGACAATGACTCCTGCAAAGGACTTGTCTCATATCTCAGTGACGGAGCGGCTGTTGTTGTACGCGGTCATGTTGAGTATGACGACTATCTGAAGTCGTTTTGTATCAAGGCGAATTCTGTTTGTACCGCAGAGGTTATGATTGAATCGGACGATGCGGATAAGAAAAGAGTTGAGCTCCATCTTCATACCTCAATGTCGGCAATGGACGGTGTTACAAGCGTTTCAAAGCTGATAAAGAGAGCGGCGGACTGGGGGCATAAAGCCATTGCCGTTACGGATCACGGCGGAGTTCAGGCTTTCCCCGAGGCGTATGCAGCTTCTGTTAAAAACAAGATAAAAGTTATATACGGTATGGAGGGGTACTTTGTCGATGACTCAGTTACTCCCGTTGTCGGTAAAGGCAAAATGCCTCTTGACGGCAAGTTTATTATTTTTGATCTTGAAACAACAGGACTGCGCGCAGGTTATGACCGCATAATCGAAATCGGTGCCGTCAAATATGAAGGCGGCGCAGAGGTGTCATCCTTGCAGACTTTTGTTAATCCCGGCAGAAAGATACCGAAAAAAATCACAAAACTCACGGGAATTGACGATTCAATGGTGGCGGGCGCTCCCGATGAAGAAACGGCATTAAAAGAGTTTATCAGATTTGCGGAAGACGGGATACTCGTTGCCCATAACGCTGTTTTTGATACCGATTTTGTCAGATCTGCTTGTGAGAGGTACGGCATAGATTTTGAGTTTACTTTTATAGATACTCTTCCTCTTTCACGTGAACTTACAGATCACAGCAAAATCAAGAACCACAAACTTGATACCGTTGCGGCTTATTTTAAACTTCCGAAGTTTGACCATCACAGAGCAGATGAGGACGCAAGAATACTTGCCCTGATTTTTGAAAAGCTTGTTGAACTTATGAGAAAGCAGCGGATAGAGTCAGTCGAGCAGATAAATGATGCCATAAAGCCGGATCCCTGCAAACTGAAGAGTTACCATATTATTCTGCTTGCCAGAAACAACGTCGGCCTTAAAAACCTTTATAAGCTGGTCACCAAATCAAACCTGGATTATTTTTACAGGAATCCGAGGATACCGCTCAGCGAACTTGAAAAGCACAGGGACGGACTCCTTGTGGGTTCCGCGTGTGAGTCCGGCCAGCTGTACCGAGCTGTGCTTGAAGGAAAATCACACGATACTCTCGTAAAATATGCAGGCATATATGACTATCTTGAGATTCAGCCGAACGGCAACAATTCGTTCATGCTCAGGAACGGCACACTCGCAAACGTTGAGGAACTTGAGGATATCAACAGGCAGATTGTGGAGCTTGCGGATGAAATAGGTGTTCCCTGCGTTGCCACGGGCGATGTTCATTTCCTTGACGAAAGCGACGGAATATACAGAGAGATAATCATGACAACCCTCGGCTACAGCGATGCCGACAATCAGGCTCCCTTGTATTTCCGTACTACCGGCAGCATGCTTGAGGAGTTTTCCTATCTCGGAGAAGAAAAAGCCAGAGAGATAGTTATAGACAATCCGAATCTCATTGCCGATATGTGCGAGGAGATACGTCCCGTTCCTTTCGGTGTATTCACGCCGAGTATTCCCGGTTCCGACGAGGAATTAAGAAGAATCTGTTATCAGAGAATGAATGACTACTACGGCGATCCGCTTCCCGAGTATGTTAAGGTGAGGCTCGATAAGGAGCTTTCTTCGATAATCAATCACGGCTTTGCCGTACTCTATATGATAGCCCAGAAACTTGTTTCCAATTCCGTTGAGCACGGTTATTATGTTGGTTCCAGAGGCTCGGTGGGTTCATCCTTTGTGGCCTTTGCGGCGGGAATATCCGAGGTTAATCCTCTTGCTCCGCACTATGTCTGCCCGGTTTGCAAGTACAGTGAATTCTTCACCGGAGGAGAGTACGGATCAGGTTTTGATATGCCTCCAAAGGATTGCCCCGTGTGTCATAAGCCTATGACAAGAGACGGCCATGATATTCCCTTTGAAACCTTCCTCGGATTCAAAGGAAACAAGCAGCCGGATATTGACCTCAATTTTGCTTCCGAGTACCAGTTTCAGGCTCACAGATACACTGAAACCCTGTTTAAGCCCGGTCATGTTTTCAAGGCCGGCACAATAGGTACGGTTGCAGAAAAAACCGCCTTCGGTTTTGTGAAAAAATGGATAGAGGAAAACCTCAAGAAAATCGACGCCAAAATAGCCGAAGGAGAGGCAGAGGAGAAGGATAAGGACAGATTCCTGAATATATCCAACGCGGAAATGGAGCGCCTTGCCGCAGGATGTGTCGGCGTCAAGCGTACAACCGGTCAGCACCCCGGCGGAATGGTTGTTGTTCCCAATGAGTATGAGGCGGAGGACTTTACTCCTATCCAGCATCCGGCAGACGACTCGGGCTCAATTCATAAAACCACACATTTTGAATTCAAGTATCTTCATGATACCATACTTAAACTTGACAATCTCGGTCATGAAGTTCCCACCTCTTACCATTATCTTGAGAATCTTACCGGCACCTCAGTAATGGATGCCGATATTTGCGATCCTGCGCTTTATAAACTTCTGACATCACCGGAGCCTCTCGGTGTAACCGCTGAAGAGATTGAATGCCCAACGGGAACCCTCTCGATTCCGGAGCTCGGCACTCCGTTTGTTATCGGAATGCTTATGGAGGCAAAGCCGAAGAACTTTTCCGATATGCTTCAGATTTCCGGTCTTTCTCACGGTACAGATGTCTGGCTCGGAAATGCGCAGGAATTGATTAAAAGCGGAACATGTACCATTTCTGATGTTATCGGAACTCGTGACAGTATTATGGTTTATTTGATTCACAAGGGCGTTCCCGATAATATGGCCTTTGATATTATGGAAATAACAAGAAAAGGCCAGGCACCCGAAAAACTGACTGATGAGCATAAAAAAGCTATGCTCGATAACGGTGTACCCAAGTGGTATATAGATTCCTGCCTTAAAATCAAGTATATGTTCCCTAAAGCGCACGCGGCCGCTTATGTTATCGCCGCAATGAGACTTGCCTGGTATAAAATTTATTATCCCGTTGAGTATTATGCAACATATCTCACAGTTCGCGGCGGAGATCTTGAAACAAGCACCGTTCTTGCAGGTCATACGGCAGTCAAGAGAAGAATGGCTGAGCTTAACACAAAGATCAAGACACGTGAGGCAAGCGATAAAGAGGGAGATATATACACTTCTCTTCAGGTTATGAATGAAATGATGGCAAGGGGAGTGGAAATCCTTCCTGTCGATATTTATAAGTCAAAGGCTACGAGATATATGGTAGAGGACGGCAAAATCAGGCTGCCGTTTTCCGCTATTCCGGGCTGCGGAGGTTCCGCCGCCGAAGCTCTTGAAAAAGCCCGGTACAAGAAGATATATACCGAAAAGGAAGACGGCACTCAGGAGGAGGTCGTCACAGACGAAATAAGCGAGTTTTTGTCTGTTGAGGATGTTCAACAGCGCTCACGTGCTTCCCAGGCCATTATGGACACGCTTGAAAGCCTCGGCGCTTTTGAATCGCTTCCAAAGTCAACCCAGCTCAGTTTCTTCGATATGTAAGTCAAACAGGCGCAAAAAAGGCCTTCGGAAAAATCCGAAGGCCTTTAATCTTTGATTTATACGCCTGTTTTAGTCCAGAGAGCCCCGCTGTAACAAACCTGAAGGCCACTGTCGGTATGCTTGTAAACCTTCCTGGGGTTGTTCTGCTTTTCAATTCTGAAATCTATCTTCTTTGCGCCGTACAGAAGCATAAACATCCATTCAACATGGGGCTCAATTACATAGGGGATTATTTTCCATGTGCAGACGTTCCATACGCTCAGGGCAAACCATGCACAGTTAAACGCGTAATTCCAGTAATTGTGGCTGTTAATAACTCTGGTAACACTTTTGAGCTCGCTCGCAGTAACTGTGGTTTTGAGATACATTGTGCGTGTATAGGTAGCAGGTTTTACAAAATATCTTTCAAGATTGTAGTGTATTCCCGGGCCGTTTCCTCTGTCTCTCCAACAGCCCATAGAAACTGATTCGCCTGCGGGCAGTTTATAGTGACCGACCAGAAGCGTCTTGTTTGTACGGTTTACCATATAGAGCCAGATGTGAGGCATCCTCGGGTTTGCGTTAGAAACAAGGAGATAAAGATCGGCAACTATCTCGCGGCCTAAAAGGTCGGTCTGGGCTGCCGGTTTAGATTCTACCGGTTCCGCGCTTGAATCTTTTGCAAAACCGATGACCGGAATCATCGCTGTCATAACAACAGCCAGAATAAGTGCTGTTATTCTCTTTATTGTTTTCATTTGAGTGACCTCCTGTTTTCAAATGAAATAATTACCATACTCATCCATTTTAACATTGGATATTCTACCACGTAATATAAAGAATATCAAGTATATTTTTAAATTAAAAATATTGGCCTGAAATATCACGGTATGGTCGTAATTCCATACGAGAATTATATGCCGCTCATATTGACGCGTACAGATCATACATTTTACTGTATATTCCGCCTCTGCTCATAAGCTCTGCGTGATTTCCTCTCTCGGCAATACCGTTATCTGTAAGCACGACAATCTCATCTGCGTTTCTCACGGTTGTCAGCCTGTGGGCAACGGTTACGGTTGTTCTGCCTTTAGTCAGTCTTTCAAGCGATTCCTGAACGAGTTTTTCGCTTTCGTTGTCAAGGGCGGAGGTTGCTTCATCAAGCAGAATAATCGGCGGATTCTTGAGAAATACCCTTGCTATGGCAATTCTCTGTCTTTGACCTCCCGAGAGTTTTATTCCCCTCTCGCCTGTGTAGGTATCATAGCCGTTGGGGAGACTCAGTATGAATTCCTCTGCTCCCGCGTTTCTTGCCGCCTCGCGTACCTCCTCGTCAGTGGCGTCGGGTCTGCCGATAAGAATATTTTCCCTTATTGTGCCTGAGAACAGATAAACATTCTGATCGACGGTGCCGATATTTCTCCTAAGAGAATTGAGAGTTATGTTCTCGGTGTTCTTCCCGTCTATGAGTATTTCTCCGCTGTCGGGGATGTAAAACCGTGGGATAAGGTTGCATATTGTTGTTTTTCCTCCGCCGCTCGGACCGACAATGGCTATATTTTCCCCGTGATGTACACTCAGACTGAAGTCCTTAAGTACGATGTTTTCCGAGCCGCAGTAGGTAAAGCATACGTTTTTGAATTCAATATCACCTTTCACATCCGTCAGTTCAACGGCGTCAGTCTTATCTTTTGTTTCGGGCTCTTCATCCATTATATCAAGGAATCTTTCAAGCCCTGTTATTCCGTTGCTGAACTGTTCGCTGAAATCGATAATTGTTCTTATTGATGCAATCAGAGTCGAAACAAGCAGTAAACTTGCGGCAAAATCGCCGGGCGTGGTTATCCCGGCTCTCATAAACATTGCTCCGGAGCCCACAACGGCGATATACATAATTCCGTTGAGCAGACGTACGGTGGAGTGAAACGAGGCCATATATTTATGATTTTTCTTTTTGATTCTGACGTATTCGTGGCATCCGTCGATGAATTTCAGTTTGCTGTTTGATTCATTGGTAAATGATCTTATTACTCTGACACCCAGGAGGTTATCCTCCGTTACAGCGTTTATTTCTCCTATCTGGAATCTGCTTTTTCTGAATGTTTCGCGCATTTTCATACGGCTGCGTTTTGTCAGAAGAATCATAAACGGCATCATTGCAAAAACTAAGATTGCAAAGCGGATGTCCATAGTCGCAAAAATAAGGAAGCCGGATATGAATTTGACAACGGTTGTGAAAACCATTTCGGGAAAGTGATGTGCCCATTCCGCAACGTCAAACAGATCTGAAGTCATCCTGCTCATGAGCTGGCCGACCTTTGTGTTGTCAAAGAAAGTGAATGAAAGGGTCTGTAAATGCTCGAACATATCCACACGCATGGTGTTTTCTATTTTTACACCCATAATGTGACCGTAGTAGGTTTCGATATAACTTGAAATGCTTTCGGTTGCTTTGACAAACGCATACATAACGCAAACACGAATAATCAGCTCGACGGTGAGATTGCCGGGGCTGTATATAGCCGTGTTTGTCAGTTTCCTTACTATAAGTGGCAGATATATTTCGCACGCAGCACAGACTGCGGTAAAAAACAGTACAGTCGCAAGAGCGGGAATATGCGGCTTAAGGTATGGCAAAAACCGCTTAATCAGTATTATGTTTTCCTTTGTGGTTTTTCTTTTTTCCTTTTTGTAGGTTTCTCCCGGGAGTGGAACTCTGTCTCTTGCCATAGATTACCTCCTGCGTGAATCGGGAAATAAAAACGGGAAAGTACCTGCTTTCCCGTTCGGTATATTGACACTTTAATCAGTTTTCACTGTCCTGAAGAGTAACGGCTTTGTCAAACAGGTCTTCAACTTCTTTCGAGGGGGCCTTTGTTGCAAGAGTGACAACGACCGCGGCTATCAGGCTGGCAACGGCGCCCGGAATTATTTCGTATATTCCGGTGGGGCCGCTGAGAACAGCAAGCCAAACGATGTCAACAGCAGCGCCTGTCACAATACCGGCTATTGCACCGGCAATATTGAATCTCTTCCAGAACAGGCTGAGCAAGATAACAGAGCTGAATGCGGCTCCGAAAAGACCCCATGCGTTTTCAACAAGGCCCATGATTGTGCCGGAATTCGGATTGGAGGCAATCAGGACTGCGACAACCGAGATAATTGCAACAACAATACGTCCTGCCCAGAGCATTTCTTTGTCGCTTGCCTTGTTTTTACGGATAATCGGTTTATACAGGTCGCTTGCGAAAGATGATGAGGATGCAAGGAGCTGTGAGTCAGCTGTTGACATTGAAGCTGCAAGAATAGCCGTGAGCACAACACCTGAAATAACGGCGGGGAAGAGCTTGCGTGTCATCTGAATAAATACCGTTGAGCTGTCGGATAGTTCACCGAGAAGCAGGTGACCGATACAACCGGCGGCAACCGAGAAAATAACAATCAGCACATTCCAGGTGATGCCGATTCTGGCGCTCTTTTTTGCGGATTTATTGGACTCAAGGGACATAAACCTTATAATAATGTGAGGCATTCCGAAATATCCGAGGCCCCAGCCGAGACCGGAAACAATGTCTTTCCAGTTCGCGAAGAGGTTCCAGTAGCCGTCGGGGAGCTGTGATGTTGTCTCTGCTGCTCCGCCGTTCTTAATGACAAAGAGAGCGAAAATCGGGGCGGCAAGAAGTGCGGCAAGCATCAGCATACCCTGGAAAAAGTCAGTCCAGCAGACTGCTTTGAAACCGCCGAGGAATGTATAAACAAGAATAATGGCTGCTGCGAGATACATGGCTTTTTTCGGGTCAACGCCTATAACGGTGTTGAAAAGCGTTCCGCAGGCCTTCATACTTGAAGCGGCATAAACGGTATAAGCTATCAGGAAAATAACGGCGCATATAATTCTTATTGCGCTGCTTTTTGAAAGGAAACGGTTTGTGAGGTACTGCGGAATTGTTATTGAGTCATTTGATGCAATGGTAAACTTACGCAGACGGGGAGCTTCAAATATCCAGCTGAGCGCGTAACCGATTGCGAGACCTATAGCTATCCAGGCCTGCCCGATACCTGCGCTGTAAATTGAAGCAGGCAAACCCATGAGTACCCACGCGCTCATATCCGATGCGCCTGCCGAAAGAGCTGAAACCCAGGGCCCCATTTTTCTTCCGCCGAGGAAATAATCCTTTTCTCCTGCGGCCTTGGACCTTGCAAAGAAGAATATGCCGATTCCGAGCATAAACACAAGGTATCCTATGAAGATACACATCTCAGTATTAAACATACTTTACCTCCGAAAATAAATATGCTGTATTCTATCATATTTAAAACAAGAATAAAACACAGAACAAAGTATAGAATATTTTATGAACATATCGTCTTATTATCAATATAAACCTATATATATCAACATAATCAGGCTTAATAATAACAAGAATAATTATTACCGGAAATTCGAGACTTATTTTTTTGATCTCCGATTGACACAGAGATAATCACTGTGTTAAAATAAAAATGTTATAATGGTTTGAAGCGGGCTGTTCCGTTTTCGCCAAAAAAGGAGGAGTAACATTGGCCGATTTTAAAGAAAGTGCCGTGATGTACGGTGCAGCACTTGCCCTTGTTGCGTTCATCATCATTCAGTCTGTGTTTTTCATTGTCAAGGCGTGGAAGAGAGCAAAGGAACTGGGTATAAAGAAAGAAACACTTAAAAATGCAGTTACCTCCAGCGCCTTGTTTACCGTTGCTCCCGCAATTTCAATTTTGGTGACGGTCATTGTTCTTGCCGGCGCGCTCGGCATAGTTCTTCCCTGGATAAGACTTACGGTTATAGGCAACCTTGCTTATGAAACCGTTGCAGCGGAAAATGCGCTTTCCGCCCTTGGCGGTTCGCTCAGTTCGGAGGTTACCGATGTCGGCCAGTTTTCTACGGTAATTTGGGCGATGACAGTGGGTGCCTGTTTCCCGCTTACCTTTCTTCCTTTCGTGTGTAAAAAACTGCAGAAAAAAATCGGCAGCGCCGTAAGCAAAAACGAAACCGCATCCAAGCTCGGCGATATTATATCCGCAGCTGCTTTTATAGGTATTATCTCTGCTTTTATAGCGAGAGCTCTTGCAGGTACAACCGGTGATGTTCCCCATGCAGCAGGCAACGCAGGAATTTTGAGCCTGAGCGTGCTTATTGTTTCAATAGTGGCAATGATTATTCTTTCAAAACTCTGCACGAAATTCAGCTGGTCGAAGTTTGAGCCGTTCGCAATGCCTATCAGTATGTTTATAGGTATGGGAGCAGCCGTACTTATCAGTCACTATCTGCCCGATATTGCGGCAATAACCTGGAGATAAGGAGGGGAACGAGATGAGCAAAAAAACTTCAGCGTCCTATATGGACAGAATCCATGTTTACGGTACGGTCTGGAATTATGCCGCACTTCTTATGATGTTTACAGTTCCGCTTGTCTTTTCCCTTGCGTATAAAGCCTGGCCGGATCTTTCGGCAATGGGTAAGACCCTTGCGGTTCTTGTTCCGCTCTATTGGACAACCGGTATTATCGAAGTTGTTACCTATGTCCCCATGATAGGCGCAGGCGGCACCTATCTGAGCTTTGTTACGGGAAATATCTCGAACCTTAAACTGCCCTGCGGTCTTAATGCAATGGAAGGCGCAAAGGTCAGGGCAAACACCGAAGAGGGCGAGGTTATTTCCACAATCTCAATCGCTGTTTCATCTATTACCACCACGCTTATTATAGCAATCGGTGTGCTTGCTTTCGCGCCGGTGCTTCCCAAAATCACTGCAGAGGGTTCCGTTTTCAAAGCGGCATTTGAAAATGTCCTTCCGGCGCTGTTCGGCGCACTCGGAGCAAGTTATTTTATCAAGCATTGGAAACTTGCGTTTGCTCCGGTTATTGTCGGTGTTATTGTTCTGGTTTTCTCACCCAAAACAAACGTCGGTGTGTTGATGTTTATCACGATTATTGCCTCGCTTATCGGAGCGGCAATTATCTATAAAGGTATGTGGCTACCGCTTGTCAAAAACAGAAAGAGCAGGCAATAAATTAGAATAATCCGATGAATTGCACTTCCGTTCGTACGGGAGTGCAATTTTGTACTTATGTACAAAATAGCAAAAAATCGAAAAAATGTGAAAAAATACTTGACAACTTGCACAATCGGTGTTATATTATAGTTGAACAAGGACAGAGATCCTTGAGAATATAGAAAAATTAATATGAAAGGGCGGCGATATCCTATGTTCCGGTCAGATATCCTCGCTCGCAGTTCATAAAATCCGTAATGTGTCGATAATGCGATTTTCGCAAGCGAGCTACTCAGTGGAGCGAGATGGATAAGGACTGCGGGCGAAAGTCGAAAAACAGAATATATAAAGTTCAGAAAAAGGTTTGTGATTCCGATGTTTGATTCAGTAACCTGAGAAACAGAATTGCACGGAAGTATCCAAAAATACGACGAAAGATTGTGATTCCGATGTATGGTTTAAAGATCAGATAAGAATTTCGGATTAGTTTAAAGCAATACCTGAAAATTTTAGGGGCTGTCCTGAACGGACAGCCCCTTGCGTTTGTTTTATTTTGTTTCAGACGTTCTGCTCATCCTGAGCGAGTTTCCTGCCCATAAGTACACCCATAACCGACGCCATCATCAGTCCTCTTGTCCATCCGCTGGAATCTCCCAGGCAGTGAAGACCTTTAACATTAGTGTTGAAATCTTCATCCATTTTGATCCTGTTGCTGTAAAACTTGAGTTCCGGTGAATAAAGCAGAGTTTCCCTCGATGCGAAGCCGGGCACAACATTGTCAACTGCCTTTATGAAGTTTATTATGTTCACCATTGCCCTGTAAGGCATAGCGGCTGTTATATCTCCGGCGACGGCGTCGGTGAGCGTCGGCCTGACATTTGATTGCGAGAGTTCTTTCGGCCAGGTTCTTTTTCCGTCGAGAATATCGCCGAAGCGCTGAACGAGTATGTTGCCGGCTCCGAGCATATTTGTAAGTTCACCGACTTTCTGAGCATATGAAATCGGCTGATTGAACGGATAACTGAAATTATGCGAACAGAGTATTGAAACATTTGTGTTGTTGCTTTTGGTTTCTTTGAATGAGTGTCCGTTAACAACAGCGAGGTTGTTGTCGTAGTTTTCCTGGCTGACAAAGCCGCCTGGATTCTGACAGAAGGTCCTTACCTTGTTTTTGAAAGGCAGGGGATAGCCGATGAGTTTAGATTCATAGAGCACCTTATTGACAGTTTCCATAATCTCGTTTCGCACTTCGACTCTTACTCCTATATCAACCGTGCCCGGCTGATGCGCTATACTGTGCTCTGCGCACTTTGTTTCAAGCCAGTCTGCGCCCCGTCTTCCGGTCGCTATAACTGTGTGCCCGGCAAAAATCTCCTCATTGCTTCCGGAGCGCGAAACGCAGACTCCGAGGCATTTCCCGTCCTCCATAATTATGTCACTGCATTCATAGCCGAACATAATGTCAACGCCGTTTTTTATGAGATACTGCTCTATTTCATAATACAGGTCGCGGGCTTTTTCGGTGCCGAGATGCCTGATGGGGCAGTCAACAAGTTTAAGGCCTGTCTGAATTGCTCTTCGCCTTATTTCCTTGACAGCGTCATAGTTGCCGATTCCTTCTATTTTATCGTCGGCGCCGAAACGCAGGTATATTTTATCTGTGTAATCAATTGTTTCTTGAGCTTTTTCTTCGCCTATAAGTGTCGGCAGATCGCCGCCTACTTCATAACTGAGTGAAAGCTTCCCGTCTGAAAATGCTCCGGCCCCGGAAAAGCCCGTTGTAATGTGGCAATACGGTTTGCAGTTTACGCAATGGCCTACCTTTGATTTGGGGCACTGCCTGTTTTCTATTGCGCTGCCCTTTTCAACTATCAGGATTTTCTGCCTGCTGCCTTTGTTGAGCATTTCGAGAGCGGTGAATATTCCAGCCGGTCCCGCTCCGATGATTACGGTATCATATTTCATTTGAATCTCCTTCGGGCATAGAGGGAGGTTCCCTTTATTCAGGGAACCTCCGGAAAAATCAGTCAATCTGCCCTATTTTCTTGATAATTTCACAGCACTCGTCAAAATCCATGATTTTGGGAACGGGATAAAGAGGATTGCTCTCTTTAATTGCCCTCTGTGCGAGAGTGTGTATATCCTCGGATTTAATTCCGTCAATGTGATCCGGAATGTTCATTCTTGCATTCATTGCTTTGATTTCCGAAATGAAAACCTGCGCTTTTTCGCTTGTGCTCTTTCCTGTTGTATCAAGGCCCGCTATATCGGCAAGAACAGCGAGACGGTCATAGGCAGCCGAGCCGTAGTATTCAAGTACATATGGCAAAATGATTGACATTGCATATCCGTGAGGAACATGGTAGAAGCCGCCTAAGCTGTGACCGATTGCGTGCACATAGCCGACATATGCCCTTGTGAACGCCATTCCGGCATAGTAGGAGGCCTTGAGCATATTATATCTTGCTTCAATATTCTTACCATCATTGTAAGCGGTTTCAATATTTTTGAATATCATTCTGACTGCCTTTTCGGCGTATTCTTCCGTATTTGCAACATTGCTTCTTCCTATGAATGCCTCAACCGCATGCGTGAGGGCGTCCATACCGGTTGTGGATGTGATATGCGGAGGAAGCCCGGTTGTAAGTTCCGGGTCAAGAACGGCGTATCCCGGACGCAGTTTGGGATCGTTTATTGGGTATTTATTATGAGTCGCTTCATCGGTAATAACCGCGGCAAGTGTGACCTCAGAGCCGGTGCCGGCGGTGGTCGGAACCGCAAAAAGAGGGGGAAGAGGTTTGCGGATTTTAAGTATTCCCTGCATTTTGCGCACGCTTATGCCCGGATTTGAAACTCTTGCGCCTGCTGCTTTTGCGGTATCCATAGGCGATCCGCCTCCGAAGGCAACTATGCAGTCGCAGCCGTTTTTTTCGTAGCATTCTTTTGCGTCATCCACATTTGCTATAGTGGGATTGGGCTGAACATCGTCAAAAATGACATACTTAATGTTTTCTTTGTCAAACTCATCACACATACCGTCAAGGAGTTTGAGGGCAGTGAGTCCTTTATCCGTGACGATAAGAGGCTTTGAAAGTCCTTTTGCTTTAATGAATGCGGGAAGATTTTTGACTGAACCCGGGCCTTCGAGCAGTTCGGGTTCCTTCCAGTTAAACAAATTGGAACCCATTATTATTTTAAATGCTCCCTGATAAG
>JAILMJ010000033.1 GCA_024692685.1 Clostridia bacterium | reverse complement strand
GCCGGGCAGCCGGTTAATTATACAGCAATAAAACTTGCAAATGAATAGATAAGACATTATAATAAAGAACGAAAATAACACTCAAATAATTCAAAAAACTGTCCTGCTCTTTACTGAATTAAATCCGTAAACCGAGCCGGAAAAAGAGACGCAAAGTAAGCGGCATAATCCGCGCTTTTCACAGGAGGTGGCCGAAATAAACACTTCACCGCAAACAGCTGCCAGGCTCGTTCACCCATTCGGGCCGCTTTTTGAAAAACAAAGCAGGATACTCATCCTCGGGTCTTTTCCGTCTGTGAAATCACGGGAACAGGCATTTTTCTACGGTCACCCTCAAAACAGATTCTGGAGGGTTATCGCGACAATATTCAACAGCCCCTTACCCGAAAGTATAGAGGATAAAAAAGCTCTTATACTCGGCAACGGACTTGCCCTGTGGGATTCCATAGCGAGCTGTGAGATAACCGGTTCATCGGATGCCAGTATAAGAAATGCCGAACCAAACAATATAGGGATTATTCTATCCGCGTGCAATATAGAGCGTATATATTGTAACGGCAGAAAATCTTATGATCTTTACCGCAGATATATAGAGCCTGAAACTGGCCGCGAGGCTGTCTGCCTTCCCTCAACCAGCCCGGCAAACGCACGCCTTTCGCAGGATGACCTGATAAAGGCCTGGTCTGTTATAGCCGATGATATCAAAGGGTCAATTTGACAGTGACGTAAAATCGACCGAACGTCGTTTGCATTTTCAACCGTTCACGCGTTCTTCGCATTGACGGCATATCGGAAATACGGAATATTTAAACAGTATGATTTTCTAAATAAGGGTGACATTATGAAAAAACCGAATGTTTTATTTATTGTTACGGACGATCAGCGTTTTGACACCATCCGCGCACTCGGAAACGAAGAAATCAGCACCCCTAATCTGGACAGGCTTGTGCACAGGGGTATGTCCTTCACAAACGCCCATATAGCCGGCGGCACCTGCGGAGCTGTCTGCATGCCGAGCCGCGCCATGATAATGACCGGCCGCAATCCGTTCCGTCTTGAAGAACTCGGCGGCAATATCCCGCCGGAGCAGAAAACGCTTGCCGAAACATTCAGGCAAAACGGCTATGAGACTATCGGCCTGGGCAAATGGCATAACGGCTGCCCTGCCTATGCCCGCAGTTTCACTCAGGGCGCCAAAATATTCTTCGGCGGAATGTGGGATCACTGGAATGTACCCACGTGCCGTTATGACCAAACCGGTGAATATGATAATGTTATAAATTTCGTTGTGGATTTCTACTCGGAAAACAAAACGCAGAAAATTCACTGCGATGAATTTGAACCGGGTAAGCATTCAAGCGAACTGCTTACCGATGCCGCAATAGATCTCCTGCGGAAGAATTCCGGGAAGGACAAGCCGTTCTTCCTTTATCTCGCCTATCTTGCTCCGCACGATCCGCGCACAATGCCGGACCATTTCCGCAAAATGTATAAGGCTGAAGATATTACTTTACCTGAAAATTTCCGGGAAGTGATTGAAACAAATTACCCCCTGATGGTGCATCGCGACGAGCATCTGGCTGCATATCCGCGCAACCCCGATGAAATAAGGGAACAGATTGCCGATTATTATGCAATGATAACCCACCTTGATTATGAAATCGGCAGACTTCTTGACGCTCTTAATGAGAGCGGAGAAGAAGAAAACACAATAATTGTTTTCACCGGAGACAACGGACTTGCTCTCGGTCAGCACGGCTGGATGGGCAAAGAAGACATATATGAACACGGCGTGCGTATTCCCCTGATTTTCAGCGGGCCGGGTATACCCGAAAACGAAACCGATGACTCGTTTGTATATCTTTTTGACGTCTTCCCCACCCTTTGCGGTCTTACCGGAATTGAGGTGCCGTCCTCTGTAGAAGGCAAAAGCTTTGCCCCTCTTTTAAGAAAAGATAACGGGTTTAAAGCAAGAGAAGAACTGTATATAATATTCGATGAATATGTGCGCGGTATCAAAGACCGTGAATTCAAGCTTATTGAATACCGCAACGGGGACTCCGAAGAAGATAAATGGACCTTTCTCTATAACCTCAGGGAAGATCCAAACGAAACCGTCAACCTTGCAAACAATCCGGAATATAAAGAAAAAATCATTCAGATGCGCAAGCGTATGCTTACAATGCGGGAAGCCTGGCGCGAGCGTGAGCACCCCTGGGGAGTCAGCTTCTGGACACGCTTCAGGCCTGAGACAGATAACCTTTAAGGGAGAATGATAACGTGAATAATCTTTCACTTCTGGTTAAACCGGTATCGTCCACCTGCAATATGAACTGCGCCTACTGCTTTTACAGCGCAACGGAAAGGGAAAGGAAAAACACGTGTGAAAAGGTAATGACCGATGAAACCGTCGGCATTCTCGCCCGGAAAATCCGGCTTGCCTCACCCTGTTTTCTTTCAATCACCTTTCAGGGCGGTGAGCCCACACTCGCCGGGGTTGGATTTTTTGAAAATTTTATCTCCCGGATAAAAGAATCGGTTGATAAGGACACTGTCATTTCATTCGGTTTTCAGACAAACGGCTTGTTAATTGATGATGCCTTTGCAAAACTTTTTAAGGAATACAGCATCCTGGTCGGGCTCTCAATTGACGGAGATAAAACGACTTTTGACCGATACCGCCGCGGCAGAAACGGAGAAAGCGTATTTGACCGTGTGAAGGCGGCGGCGAAATTACTGAACAAATACGGTGTGGATTTCAATATTCTTTCTGTTGTAACAGATGAAAGCGCAAAGGAAATTACGGAGAATTACAGCTTTTTCAAAGACAATGGCCTGCGCTTTCTGCAATTCATACCGTTTGTTGACGAGCTTAACGGTAACATCCGGCTGTCACCCGAAAACTATGCCGCGTTTCTCAAAACCCTTTTTGATCTCTGGTTTGAGGACTTCAAGAACGGAACCCGTGTTTCAGTGCGTGACTTTGATAACTGCATATCGGTAATACTCGGATATCCTCCGGAGAGCTGCGCTATGAGCGGCATATGCGGAGGCTACTTCGTAATAGAAAAGGGCGGCGAAATATATCCGTGCGATTTCTATTGCAAAAAGGAATATCTGCTCGGCAATATCCGTGACGCGGAGCCTTTTTCCGTTACACCGGTGCGCAAGAAATTTGCGGAAGAATCATTCATCATTCATGAAAGCTGCAAAAAGTGCCGCTATTATCTTCTTTGCCGCGGAGGCTGCCGCTTTAACCGCACGGAAGATTTGAAAAAGAATATTTACTGCGAAGCATATAAAGAATTTTTTGATTATTCCGCCGACAGACTGATATCCGCCGCAAAGAGTTTTATGTAATAACGCGGCAATTATACCGGCTTTAAGGAGGCTGACAATATGAAATATTTCAGAGGCTTAATTTCCGCTGTGCTTGCGATTGTTATCTGCGCCTCGGTTTCCCCGCCCTCTTTTGCGCTTGAAAGCGAATGCGCTTGCGGCTTTTCCCCTGTCATTTATGTGGGCCCGCTTGGCTGCGCCGATATTGTCAGGGATGCGGGCAAAGACAGCGAACAACGTCTTTGGAAAACCGACACTCCGTTCCTCCTGAAAAATTTCGGAAAAGTCAGCGGAACACTCCTGAAGGGTCTCTCCACAGGCGATTACGACTCCGTTGCCGATGCCGTTGTTGAATTCGTTAACCTTTCTTTCGGAGACCTTGCGCTCGACAGTGAGGGAAAATCCCGTGAAAACGTTACCGTGCCCGAGCTTAATATACCTTCATCTTCAGAGCACGGACCGGAAATATCTTTTTACTTCGATTATGATTTCCGCCTTGACCCCTTTATTCACGCTCAAAGGCTGAATGAATGTATACAGCAAATCAAGGAACTGACAGGCCATCCCAAGGTTCAGCTCAAGGCCTCAAGTATGGGCGGTGTCGTTCTTTCCGCCTACCTCGAAACATACGGCTACAGCGATGTAGAGACTGTTATTTGCCAGTGCTGTCCTCTTTGGGGCACCGCGGTTGCCGGGGAACTGTTTTGCGGAAAATTCGAGCTCAATGCCGAATCTCTCAGACGGTATGCCCAAACCGCCATTCCCTCCCTTGACGGCGGAGATGTGGCTCAATCCCTTCTCTATACCCTTACGGATGTGTTCAGGATAACCGGAATATGGAAACTGCTTGTCGGTATGGGAAACAAACTTGCCGACAGAATTATCGACAGGGTTTTCAGTGACGCGCTTATTCCGATTTTCGGCACAATGCCCGGCATATGGTCCTTTGTGCCGCAGGAATACTATACCGAAGCTCTTGATTTTATGGGAATTGACCGTTCAAGTGAACTTTTTAACCGTATTTCTCATTACAGAACAGCTCAGACAAACATAGCCGGCAACCTTCTTGAAGCAAGGGAAGCCGGAGTTAAAACCTATATTTTCTGCGGATATAACATTCAGCGCACTCCCCTTGTTACCGCGTGGAAAAACACCTCCGACGGAACAGTTGACACCAAATATGCATCTCTGGGCGCAACCTGCGCAGACCTCGGAGAAACCCTTGCCGAAACCTATATTGATTCGCTTTCCGATAAAAAGTATCTCTCTCCCGACAGGATGATTGACGCATCCACTTGTGCGCTTGCCGACTGCACTTGGTTTAACCGCGACTGGCTGCATTGCAACGGACAGCCTGCCATTGATGAATTCTACAGAAGGCTTCTCACAAGTGACGAACAGCTTACCGTCTTTTCAATGGAGGAATACCCTCAGTTTCTTCAGAATGATAAAAACGCAGGAACACTGACACCTGTCACGGGCGAATACAGTTACAGAGATTTATTCCGTGAGCATCATTCACTTCTTAATCTTGTGAGGCTTATCGGCTCCTTTATTTTCAAATCGCGATCCGTCGGACTGTTTAATGCCTGAATTGCTTCCGCCTTAATAAAAACCGATATTTAAACCGTAAGGAGATAATAATATGTGGAAAATACTATTGCTTTACGTAATGCCGCTGCTTTACCCCGGAATGGCGGTTTATGAATTGCTGATGAAAATACTCTCCCCTCTCGGCATACCCGATATAATCGAGCTGCTGACCACTATGTAACGGTATTTACAGCCAAATTAAATTCGAAGACCATTACTGTGAAAAGCTTTCGGTTATACTGATAATTATGTCTTTTTCTGCCTCTGCGGCGGGATAAGCAAGCAGACAACCCGGATTATTACTGAGAAATCCGGATTGCCGTAAAAAAAGACAGGCTGTTTTATTTCAGCTTCAAAATATATTTATGCATCTGGAAAGGAGAATCAGCCATGAACCGGACTGCGGCTTTATCCGAGCTGACTGTTGATCAGGTCCGCTCCGCACAATTTAATCTGCACCCGGGAGGCCCCGTTATCCGCCCTTTCGGCGGATCGCCCACCGCAGCCGACCCTTCTCTGCTTACTCCCGCAGAAAGCCCCGACGGAGCGTGGCATCTTTTTTGCCATAATTTGCTCGGCGTTTGGCATTTTGTCAGCACCGACGGCATAAGGTTCAGAAAGGTGCAAAAGACCGTTCCCCGCGCTATGCGGCCGAATATCAACAGCATTGACGGCAGATACTATCTTTACTATGAACACACAAGGACACTTGCGGCCAACGCTCTGAACATAATAAACCTGACTCCCTGGCGTTCGGAAATCTATCTGACCGAGAGTGACGACCTCATTCACTGGTCACAGCCTCATTGTGTGCTCGCTCACACCAGGGCTTATGAAGAAAGTGAACACGGGGTCTCCGTTTCCAACCCTTACCTTCTCAAAGAAGGTGAAATCAACCGCCTTTATTATTCCTGCGGGATGACATATATCAAAGACTGCGGTTTTTGTGAGCCAACCTACATCAGTTACGCCGAAAGCAAACAGGTAAATGCCGGTTTCATTGCTGCGGATATGCCCATCATTTCCCCGGATGCTCAAAGTCCGTATCTGAATCTGTGCGCAGGCTGTCTGAAGGTCTATCGCCTCAGGGACGGTTATATCGGAATACAAAACGGTATATACCGGAAAGAAAGCGGCAGCCACTCGGCAATATTGATGCTCATCTCGGATGACGGACTTGATTTTCGCTTTGAGAAGGCGCTGATTGAGCCCGACGGAAAACCCGGAAGCTGGATGTGTCAGTTTGTATATGCCAGTCACCTCGTTTTTTATGACGGCAGACTGAGACTGTATTTCAACGCCAGAAATACTGCCGACCGGATCCGCGGCAGAGAGTGTATTGGATTTGCCGAAGCCAAAATACTGTAATAATCCGCGCGACGGTTCCGGAAAAATAAATTTGCCCTTTCAGGCAAATAATACTTCGTAACAGACCGAGACAATTCCTTCTTTTCTTTAATGAAATTCCTATTCTACTTTGAGGTAAATATATGAAAGAATTTGAAGTTTTGAGAGCGGATTCCGAATGGCAAAGAGCCGGCGCATATTCCGTAAGAATACAGGGAATGAACAGACAGTATCACATATCCCTGCGTGAGGAATTCGATGAGCACGACGGAGACCAATCAAAATATATAGTTCTTCTTGATGACGGCTATCCCGTGGCAACCTGCCGCTTCTATGAACTTGACTGCGAAAAGGTTATGATAGGGCGTGTGGTGGTGCTCCCCGAATACCGGGGACAGAAACTCGGTACAAAGGTGATGCAGGAAGCTGAAAGTTGGATAACGGACCTCGGCTATAAAACCGCCCGAATTGAAAGCAGGATTCAGGCTGTTGACTTTTACCGGAAACTCGGTTACTCAACGGTTGACGGGATAAAAATTCAAAACGGCACATTTGAATGTATCCGTATGGAAAAGATATTAAAACAGCAATAACACAGGTTGCGTTGCCTGCTTTTCGCCGGCGGCGGGAGTAACCGTCTTCACTTTTATTCGCACTGTTACGGAAACCGAGGAGGGATAAATATGGAAAAGTTCGGCTGGCTTTACGTCGGCAGCGGAAACATCGCAAAACAAACGGCAAGAAGTATATCTCGCGGCAACCACAGAATAGTTGCGGTTTACGGCAGAACAAGAGCAAAGGTTGAGGAGTTTGCAAAGGCACATAATGCGAGAGCCTATACCGATTTTGATACTGCCGTTCTTTCGCAGGGCGTTGACGCGGTTTATATTGCCACACCGCATACATCTCACCTTCAATACGCAAAAAGAGCTATGGAACTCGGCAAAAGCGTGCTGTGTGAAAAGCCCGTAGGCACCAGCGAAAAAGAAGTGCTTGAACTCATAGCAGCTGCGAAAGAAAACGATGTGTATTTTTGCGAAGCAATGTGGACCTGGTTTTCAGACGTTGCATTGAAGGTTAAAGAATGGGTGCAAAGCAGTAAAACCGGCAAAATCAAGAAAGTACATATTGATTACAAGTTTCCCGGTGTAATGATGCCGAAAACTTCCCGTGTCCGTATGCCGGAAACTGCCGGCGGTGCGCTGCTTGACATTGGTATTTATCCCATAACATATTGCTACAATCTGTTTGGAAAACCGTCGGGCATTAACTGCAAGGGTAAACTCCGCGACGGCATAGATATAAATGAAACAGTCACTCTGCATTATGACGGTTTTGACTGCGTACTTGATATCGGTATTGACGGACTCAAAGAGAGCTGCAAAATAACAGGCGAAAAAGGCAAAATCACCCTCGGAATGTTTCATATGGCGCGTGTTGCAAAGTTCATCGGAAAGGAAAATGAAACATTTGAGGGCAGGACAAACTATTTAACCGAATTCACCCGTGTTGCAGATGAAATAAAGCAGGGCAAAAAAGAGTCGGATTATGTTCCGTTTGAAGCGACTCTCGAATGCATGAAAATCATGGATGAATGCAGACGTCAGATGGGCCTCGTTTATCCGTTTGAAAAACAATAATTATTTATATGCGGCAGTCCGGCGGAATTGCAACCGGTCCGCCGTTTTTTTCGGCAATACAGAAAAAGTGTGAGGAAAAAGCGGATTATATCGTGTAAAGAGTGAAACATGTTTCAAAAGGAGGGCTGCGGATGGACAAAGGCACCGAGAGTTATCGCAAGTTTTATGAAAACGGCGATGAAAGCGGGCTTGCGGAAATCATAAACGATTACAAAGACGGATTGATTCTTTACCTTAACGGCTTTGTCAATAACATTCATATTGCCGAAGAGCTTACCGAAAACACCTTTGTGCTGCTTGGCACAAAACGTCCGCGCAATAAGGGAACGGCCTCATTCAAAACGTGGCTTTACACGATAGGCAGAAATATTGCAATTGACTATATCCGGAAAGCTTCGCGCAAGAAGGAAATACACTTGGCAGATTATGAATCGGTAAGCGAAGAGAAGGAACTGGAAGACGCATTTATCCGCAACGAGGCAAAAATTGCCGTTCATCAGGCGATGAAGAACCTGAAAAACGAATACAGACAAGTCCTTTGGCTCTCCTACTTTGAAAACCTGAGCAACAAAGAGATATCAATGGTTATGAAAAAGAGCGAGCATACTATTGAGACGCTTTGTTACAGGGCAAGAAACGCGCTGAAAAAAGAACTGGAAAAGGAGGGCTTTGAATATGAAGAGCAGTGAACAGATGACACGCGACGTATTTGAAAAGATAGATGAATACAAAATATTAAAAAAGAAAAGAACCTCCGTTGCCGTCAAAACTGTTTCTGCGGCATTGGTGATAATTTCAGTAATAACAGGCGGCGCTGTATTTATGAAAGGCAGATTGCCCGCAAAAAAAACGGGCGGCGAAGAAACCGCATTGCCTTCCGCTGTGACAGAAAAAGTAACAGCTGCGGAAACGGTAACAGATTACGAATCAGGCGGAATATCCGCTCCGCGCACGGAAACATACGCCGGGCATACCGTTTTTGAAAACGCAGAACAAGACCTGCCTACCGTAACGACACCGGCAATCATACCTTCAACCGCAGTCCTAACGACTTCAAAAGCGAATCGACCTCCGGCTACGGAAGCAGAAGTCAGTACGGTTACGGGCACAACCAAGCGCCCTGTGGATGCCGGGTCTGAAGGCCACTCCCCGTTTATTCCCGCAATGCCGTCTGACAAAACAATCAAAATAACCGGTGAAGAACTGACCGATGAAGAGGCTGCCGCCTACTTCAAGAAGAACAGGGTCAGTCTTTCAAATTCACTCAACGCAAGCGGTGTTCAGGCCGACAGCCTCGAAATAAAGCCTCACGGATACTGCCATGTTATGTACAGCGGACAGGAAGGAGAATCATTTGAATTAAGGCAAAACTTCAGGGATTACCTTGCATACAGCAACGGAAAGCTTGTTGCAATAATCACCTTGGTCAAAGAAAACGGACAGCTGTACTCTACGCCCGCCTTCGGAGCGCCCTGGTTTGAAACATTTGACCAACAGCTGAAAAACCGTAAGGGACAGGAGCTTGTATTTGTTTATTCGGCAAGCCTTGAGGTTGTTTTAACTCCCGACGGAGGCTATTTTATGCCATCGGGAATTGAAATAGGTCTCGAATTGCCGGAAAATATGTACGAACTCTGCTATAACGAAAAAGCGGTTTATGTGCCTTAAAAACATCAGGTCAGACAGTAAAACCGCCATAAATAATAAAAGCTCCCCGCTGTCGGTATATCATCGGCGGCGGGGATAAGTTTTTCATCTGTATCTTAGGCTGAAGACTTGAAAAGAGCGTGCTTTTAGGTTACAATAAAATTGTACCGGACACTGACATCCGGAATAATCGGAAAAGGAGATGGTTTTATGTTTAAATTCTGGGGCGACGGTTCAGCTGAATCAATTGAAAATGTGCGGCAGATTGTTGTGCGCAGCACAGAGAATTTCAACTGGACATTCATTTTTATCCTTGCAGTGGTATTCTATGTATATTGGAACGAAGCAAAGAAAAAAGATTATAAAAGTATCTGCGCGGGCTTTGCGCTCTATGGTGTTCACTGGCTTTATGAGATTGCAAACGCTATCATCGGTCATGTGACAGGCTTTCCTCTCTGGGCGGTAAGCAATCAGTCCACAACTTTCATTCTCCTTGTCGGCGTATGCTGGGAACTCTCAATGATGTTCTCCCTTGCGGGTATTATCTCATTCAAAATGCTGCCTGACGACCTGTCGAAGAGATATTTTGCCAAGGGGAAACGCAAGGGCATCAGCTGCAAACTGACCGGAGCAATCTCCATGGCTCTGCTTTTTGCCCTGTTTGAGTCCTTCCTTGCGGGCACAAGCAATCACAGCTTTATCTGGGTTTACAAGTGGTGGGGCGTACTTCCCGTATTCATCACCACATACATACCGTTCTTCCTTGCCGCCAACTACGTGCCCGATATGGCGCCGAAAAAGAGAAATGCTTTTCTGATTTGCGAATGGGGACTTGTTGCTGTTCTTCTCATCGTATTGATTCCGCTCGGAATCATCTGATAAGTCTTTCCGCAGATAATCGTTTCTTTATACAAGGCATAAATCAAAGAGCCCTGAAGCAGGGCTCTTTTTTGTGTCGGTTATTATTGATTTCAGGATAATACGATTTCTCAGCCGATGAACGGGAAGAGATTCCTGATAAAGTTATAAATCAGCGACATAAAGTGGAACAGCCTGGAAACAGCGTCCACCGCGCCGGTAAAGCTGCCGGTCATGGTTATATCAATGCCGGGCGTATTGATTACAGGCTCGGTATTTTCGCCAAGGCCGAGATCTTTGAGAGTTTTAAGGATTTCAACGGCAATCTTTTCGTTGCCGACCTTGCTCGGATGAATCCTGTCGGAAGCAAAGTCCGTTTCGCTGTCGGTAAGCGCTTTGGCAATGTCAACGATAACAACCTCGTCCGGATGCTCCCCGGCATAGCGGACAATCTGAGCATTGACCCTGTCCGCACCCTGCTGATAAACCTCGCCGATGTATCCCGTCTGCGGATTGTAGATAGTCTGCATAAGAATAACGGCATCGGGATTCAAGGCGTTGATTTCGCTGACAATTTTGTCGAAATCTTTATAGAAGTTTTCTGCAATAGAATCAATCCCTGAATAATCCTGCTTCACTATGCCGTCAAAAAGGAGTCCGAAAATATTGCCGAGCAGGAAATTGTTGCCGCCTATGGTTATGCTGATTATATCAGCCTTTTTAACATGCTCAATAACCTTATCCTCTTTCAAACGGTCCAGCAGATTCCGGGTTGTATGGCCGGGAATGGCATCGTTGGCATATTCATAGCCGTCGGTATCCGCAACTATTTTACCGTAGCAGGCTTCACGGGAATTGACAAGTCCCGAGCCGTAGCCTATTGAATCACCGAGAACAAGATAAAACTTTTTTCCTTCTTCTGCGTACGCACCCACACAAAGTGAGCCGGCAAGCAATAAAGCGCAAATGATAACTGCCGTGATTTTTCTTAATTTCATCTTCTACCTCCGTTAAGCGTGACCGCTTTTGTTTTGCCGATTCGGTTTAACCCGCAACCTGCACATGATAATATAATACATACTTCCGCGCCGAAAAACAACACCATAAAAGAATAATGGTAAAATTTTCGGGGAATTACGACATTCCGGTCTGTTTTCTCTTTTTATTGATATTGCATTTAAAATATGATATTATAATTGATAATTTATGAAGCGATCCCAGGCTTGGATAAATTTCTTTTTTGTCAGTTGTTTTATTTTTCGGAGGAAAATATGAAAAAATCAGCCAGAAAAATAAGTATTCTCGTTTTATCGGTTATACTTGCAATCAACTGCTCCGTAACAGTGGGTCTGTCAACTTTTGCCAAAGAGGAAACTAACGCGGCATCATTTGTCGAAGGACTTTCAGTTGAGGAAAAAATCTGTCAGATGCTTATGCCGACAATCCGTCAAAACGGCTACTGCCCGGAAGAATTGAATGACGCTCAGAAAGCGGCAATAAAAAAATACAATTTCGGCGGTTACATACTTTTCGGCGGTCATCTTGTTGACTCGGAGCAATCCGTAAAAATCATATCCGAGTTTCAGGAGTATGATGTAAACGGCAACTGCAAAGGGTCCCTCGCACCTTTTATTGCGGTTGATCAGGAGGGCGGAAGCGTATGCAGATTAAAGGGCGGCACATTTATGCCCGGCAATATGGCCCTCGGAGCTGCCAACGATAAAGCCCTCACCAAAAAGGCGGCGGCCGTCATAGGCAAAGAAGTTAACTCTCTCGGGTTCAATGTTGACTTTGCTCCGGTCTGCGATGTAAATAACAATCCTTCAAATCCTGTTATTGGTGTAAGGTCATTCTCCGACGATCCGGAAACCGTTGCAACTCACGTCGCAGCATTTATCGCCGGCCTTAAAAAAAGCAACACCGTCAGTGCTCTCAAACACTTTCCCGGTCACGGAGATACCGACACAGACAGCCACACCGGCCTTCCGCTTGTGGACAGATCCTATGAAGAACTGAAAAGCAGAGAGCTCATCCCCTTCAGGGCAGGCATCAAAGCCGGCGCAGAGATGATAATGACCGCTCACATTCAGTATCCGCAAATTGAAACCGAAACCAGGATTTCAAAGAAAACCGGTGAAACAGTATATATTCCCGCTACGATGTCCGACGATATCATAGGAAAAATCCTCAGGGGAGACATGGGCTATAAGGGAATAGTAGTTACAGACGCCCTTGATATGGATGCAATTGCCGAGCATTTTGATAAATTCGATGTCGCCAAATCAGCCATCAACGCCGGCGTTGACATACTTCTGATTCCGTGCGGACTATATGATGACGCAGAAATTCAGGAAACTGCAGAATATGTCGATACTCTCGTTAAAATGGTTAACGACGGCGAAATAGATATTAAAAAAGTTGACGAGGCAGTAACACGTATAATCAAGCTCAAAAAAGACTGCGATCTCGTCAGCAGATCTCAGACCGACATAGCTGCCGCAGCCGCAAACGCAAAGGCAACGGTAGGCTCCGGAGAAAACAGAAAAGCTGAGTGGGAAATAACTCAGAATGCAATCACTCTTCTTAAAAACGACGGTGTTCTTCCGTTCTCGGCAGATGAAGGCAAAAAAACAGTTATCGTCTATCCCCTTGACAATATGAAAAACGCCGCCGAGTATGCTCTCAGGAAACTCAAAGCGGAGAATGTTATACCCGCAGACGCAGACATTGAATGCGTCAGCTTCTCAAAAATCAAGTGCGACGACACGGAGTTCCTTGAAAAGGTAAAATCAGCGGACAACTGCCTGGCCCTGAGCAGAGCTTACGGTGCTTCCGCACTGAAGCCGGATAAAACTGCGGCGGGAAATCAGAATGCCGTTATCAGCGCTGTTATTGCCGTCCGCAAGGAAGCGGGAAAGCCAACCGCAGTGCTCAGTTGCAACCTGCCCTATGATGTTGCCGCATACACTGACGCAAATGCTCTTATGCTCGCCTATAACGGTAAAGCAATGACCGTTGCTCCCGACGCTGCCGATGCCGTTCCGAATTACGGAATAAACATTTCTTCAGGCATCTGTGCCGCGTTCGGCGAATTTAATCCCGGCGGAAAACTGCCGGTCAACATTCCGAAACTTGACAGCAACAACGACTTTACGGATGAAGTGCTGTTTGAAAGGGGCGCCGGAATAATCAACGGCGGCGAAAAACCCGGTATCTTAAGGAGAATCGTCGATTTCTTCAAAATGATAATAGAATTTTTCAAGGGAATTTTTTCCTGAAAACCATATATCATACAGTCAGCTCCTGCCTTCCGTAAGGCAGGAGCTTTTCGGCTGAGGGAAAGTCTTTTTAAAATGAGCTGCTGTTGAATACGTTGCGCTGTTATGATATATTATCTGTATAACCTGCCTTGAAAGGGAGAAGATTATGGAACATCAGATTGGTTTTTTTAACGTCCGTCTGAACGAGGGACAATCCTGCGTTCTTAAAAGCACCCGCAGGTACGGCGATATTGTCAAATACGATTTCCTGTTCCGCTGGTCCGCTGAAAACGCCGCCGACGATGATGTATTTACCGTCTGCTGGGCTGCGAAAGTGCCCGGCGTTATGTATAAATGGGATTCACGCTGCAATCTGAGCAGAGACCTGTGCCCGCATTGGGATGACCGCTTTAACTCAATGCTTTCAAGGAATTCACCTGTGACCTGCTATTTTGACGGCAAGGACACCAACCGTTATTGCTGGGCGGTTTCCGAATGCAAAAAGCTTGTCAGTCTTAAAAACAGTCTGCGCGATCAGGTCGGAGAACTTAACCTTTGTTTCAGCTTCGGCACCCGACAGTTTACAAACCGCTTTGAAACAGAAATTACCCTTTATATTGACACCCGCCCTGTTCCTATGCGCAGGGCGGTTGAGGACGTTGCAGCCTGGTGGGAAAACGAACTCGGAATTGCGTCACTTCAGGTTCCGGACCTTGCCCGCGAGCCGATTTATTCCTTCTGGTATTCATATCATCAAAATGTGAACGCCCGGGATGTTGAGCAAGTCTGCCGCAAAGTAAAGGATATGGGCTTTGACATCTGCATTGTGGACGATGGATGGCAGACGGATGACGCTTCCGGCGGCTATGCCTTTTGCGGCGACTGGCGGCCGGCGCCCGGCAAGTTTTCGGATATGGCGGAGCACATCAGAAGAGTGCACGAAATCGGTATGAAATATATCCTCTGGTATGCCGTACCGCTCATAGGCCCTGAAAGCGTAAATTTCAGCCGCTTTGAAGATAAACTGCTTTGCAAATCGTCAAACGGTTCATCCTCAATTCTTGACCCACGTTATTCCGAAATCCGCAGTTTTCTGGTTGATACCTTCAAAAAAGCCATGACTGAATGGAATCCCGATGGTTTCAAGCTCGATTTCATTGACTCCTGGAGCGATTCGCCGGATAATATGCCGTATAATGAAAAAATGGATATCCCCGACCTGCAGGATGCGGTTGACAAATGTATGTCTGACATCGTCGGGGCAATTGCTCAGATAAAGCCGGATATCCTGCTGGAATTCCGCATGAGTTATATCGGCCCTCATATGAGACGCTTCGGCAACATTTTCCGTGTGGGCGACTGTGCCGGAGACTACCTGAGAAACCGCGCTTCAATCCTTGACCTGCGGATGCTTATGGGAGAGAGTGCCGTTCATTCCGATATGCTGATGATGGCGCCTTTTGAAGACCCGCGAATAAATGCAATTCAGATAATAAGCTGTATGTTCGGCAGTATGCAGTTTTCGGGCAGACCGGACAGCTTGAATGAAGATACAATCAGAATGTCACGTTTCTGGCTCTCGTTTTTCAAGGAACACCGCGCCCTGCTCCAAAGCAGAACGCTTAAAACATACGAAGCCCACCTTCTTTATACCTGGGCACAGACAACCCTTGACGGTGAGTGTGCAGCAGGCGTTTTTGCCGTTGATAAGGTTATAAAACTGGAGCCTGCGGAGAAGACATATATTGCAAACGGCTGTATGGGCGAACGGATATTCCTTGAAATGCAGGGAACATACAATGTCCGTGTTTTCGACTGCTTCGGCAACACCGCCGACAGCTTTGAGAAAGAGATTTCCGGCGTTGAGCAAATCAGCGTGCCGGCAGGCGGACTTGTTGTTATGACACGCCGCGATCTGCTTCCTTCTTAAATCAGACAGCTTTAACCGAAATACTCTTACTCATCTCTTTGTGCGCCCATTTTTCCGTTACGGACTTTTCTTATTTATACGATGATGGTATAATGATACCGGAAATGGAGGAATGGCAATGAATTACCGTAATTTCGGCAACACGGGCGAAAAAATATCCGCTCTCGGATTCGGATGCATGCGTTTGCCCGAATTTAAAAAAGAAGAAAAGGACTTTGTCGATCAGGAAAAAGTTGACGAAATGCTGACCTGCGCCTTTGAAAACGGCATCAACTATTTTGATACCGCCCCCCATTATTGCAACCACAACAGCGAAGCGGCGGTCGGGCATGCCGTGAAAGCCTTCCGCGATAAAATTCTTATCTCCACAAAATGCCCTATGGACGACGATCTGACGCCGGATAAATACCGCAGGCTGCTTGAAAGAAGCCTTACACGTCTCAATACGGATTATATTGATTTTTACCACTTTTGGGGCATCAACCGTGACAAGTATGACCGCCTTATAATAAAAAACAATCTTCTTGAAACGGCCGCAAAGGCAAAAGAGGAAGGGCTTATACGTCATATTTCATTTTCATTTCATGATGAACCGGGCGCAATTAAATATATCGTTGACACCTCCGAAAAAACGGGAGTAAAAATGGAATCAATGCTCTGCCAATACAACCTCCTTGACCGCTCCAACGAGGAAATGATTAAGTATATCAACGAAAAGGGACTGGGCACGGTAGCAATGGGGCCCGTCGGCGGAGGCAGGCTTGCCGCTCCCACCGATTTATACTCCAAGCTGACGGGCAAGCCCTCGATTTCAACCTATGAACTTGCTTTTAAATTCTGCCTGGGCAATCCCAATCTCAACTGTGCGCTTTCGGGTATGCAGGATATTGATATGGTGCGCAAAAACATCAAAGCAGCTTCCGACAGTTCTGCTTTTTCGCAGAAGGAATGGCTGCAGCTCGGTAAGGCGATAGAGGAAATAAAAAAATTCTCCGAGTTATACTGCACGGGTTGCAAATACTGCCAGCCGTGCCCGGCGGAGATAAACATCCCCCGCATTTTTGAGATGTACACTTACTATAATGTTTACGGCTTAAAGGACCACGCCAGAAATATGATGCGCAATTACCTTGAGCACGACGGTAAAACCTACACCCAATGCAGGGATTGCGGACTTTGCGAAAAGAAATGTCCCCAGCATCTGGAAATACGCAAAAACCTGGATATGGTCTGCAAGCTTCTTTGCGAATAAATCCGATAAATGAGTAAAAGAGAAGTATACCGCTGAGAAATCAACGGTATACTTTTTGTATTTTCGTATTTACAGAATGAAAATTCCCGCGAGACCGCCCGGAACAATTATCAGCACCGGGTAAGCCCGCCTGAACATTGCCGACACAGGTCGCAAGGTTTATCATAATAGGCCCGGGCGTTGACTCCGTTATATCATCAAAGCGCAAACCCTGCCGGAAGTTACCGTGAACACAGGGCGAAAAATTGTTCTTGTTTTCCGGGCGGATATTATTTTCAGACATTGAGTCCGTTTGCTATATTAACAATAAAATCCTGAACGTTGGTAACTATGCCTATCGAGGAAAGCGAACCTCTGTCGGTCAGCTTGTTTACCGTGAATTCCGAA
>JAILMJ010000024.1 GCA_024692685.1 Clostridia bacterium | reverse complement strand
TCTGGTCTCATCCTTGGGAATCTCGACTGTTTTCTTCTCGCCGAGAGCTATTTTTGCGCTGATTTCCGCAGAGCAGATGTCGCATATACCGTCACTGTCGGCGTCTGTGTGATCATGCCATACGGTAACATCATAAATCTTGGCTCTTTCAGATGATGAATAAGCATAAAAGCGGATAGAAATGACATCTCCGGCAGAGAGATTCATTGTATCATAAGTGCTTCCGATATATCTGTTTTCGGAATCATAGATTTCGCAGCCCCAGATGCCCGAGCTGGATTCGCATATGACCTCGTACTCGCCGTCTTTTTCACAGGTAAAAACGAGCTCTCTTTCATTTCCGGCAGGGACTCTGACAGTCTTTTTTTCGCCGAGAGCTATTGTTGATATGTATTCTTCGGAGCAGACATCGCATATGCCGTCACCGTTTCCGTCGGTATGATCGTGAAGCAGTGTTATGCCGTAAATCTCTGTCGCACCGCCTGTGGTAAACCTCAGACGGTAGGTTTCGCCCGCTTTGCCGCTGAATCCGTCATCATAATATCCCAGAAAAACTCCGTTTGCGTCAAAAACTCCGGATTCATCATAACCATTTGTTGATGAATCATAATCAAAATAGTACCAGGTGTCTGCAGGGCAGGTAAAAACGAGCTCGGCTGTTCCACCGGCGGGAATGGTTACATCCTTCTTTTCACCGAGAGCATATGTGCTGCTGAATGCAACGGAATCCGTATCGCACAAGCCGTCGCCGTTTGCGTCGGTGTGTCTGTGAACAGGCTCAACATCCGTAAGCTGAGAGGCGGTATCATTTGTAAGCCTTAATCTGTATGTCCGGCCTTCGATAAGATAAACCTCGGAATACATTTTGCCGAGATAGTTATAATCCGAATCATAGACATCGGCAGTGCTATAGTAGCCGGAGTCATATACAAACATATACCATCCCGTTGCGGCGGCAGTAAATCTGTACTCCGTAACAACACCCGCGGTAATATCAAGCGTCTTCGGCGCGTCAAACGATGTCGCTGCCGCAAATTCAACAGAGCAAATATCGCATTTGCCGTCCATATCGGAATCGGAATGCTCATGAACCAGCGTAACATCCAGATTGGTGTTGCCGTTATATAAAGAGATATCATAGCGGTATTTTTCGCCGGCTTTGAGGCCGTATGTAACAAAAAAATTATATCCATCTCCACCGTCATCATCATATCCGAGATAATTGCCTGCAGAATCATACAAATAGACATACGGGTCATAAACGCTGACTGTCGAATAAAAGCTATAAATACCTGTCTTTTCGGGAGTGAAATAAACCGGTTTTCCGCTCTCGACCGTAATGGTCTGATCAGACGTGATAGTGTAACCGTCACCGGCGGCTACCGCCGGCACAACGCCGACCGCACACACGCCCGCCAGCATCATTAAACAGAGCGCCATGGAAATAACCTTTTTGAATGCTTTAGTCATAATATCCCTCCGTGTAAAATTTTTGAGGTATTGAGCAGCACACCCCGCTCAAAAATACCAAGATTACTATACCATATATACATATTAAAAGTCAACAAGAAACAAGATGTAGTTTTACAATAGATGTGTTACACAGTGAATAAAAAAGCCCGCCAAAGGGCAGGTGTCCGTAAAACAGTAATGCCTCAAAAAGCCATAACCCGCGCATATGCTGAATTTTCACCTTTTTGAGGTGCGAAGCAGTTTTCCCGAGAAAAATAAGCCGCAGAGCAAGGAAGAATTGCGAAATCATACTTTGTGTATGGTAAGCAAATCTGACGAAGCTCTGCGGTTTTAGTTTTCCGCGAAAACCAATACTGTTTTACGGGCATCCGCCCAAGGGCGGGTGTTTTTAAAAACCGATTTGCTTTTACTTTTTCTTTTTCAGGAAGAAGGCGCTTCCGAATGCCGCGCCTGCGACTCCCAGTGCCAGACTTATTTCCTTCGCCTTGGTTTTGAAGCCCGCGACACTCACGGGCGCTATTTCATAAAGACCGTATCTGAGTTTGTTGTCAAGCTCATCGCCGCAAAGCTCGATATAGGTCAGAGTAAAGGTTGAAAAGGTGCCGTTCTCGTTTATATCGATAACCCTCACTCCGCGCCTCCTGCCCGGGCCGTAGGCGTTGAAACCGCAGGACTGCGTAATACCGAGAGTCAGTCCCCTGTAACCGGCAGTGAAGCTGTCGTTGTGGTCGTGACCGACAAAAAGAGCTCTCATTTCGCCCTGCTCAAGAAACGCACTTACCTCTCCCGAATCCGTAACGGAGGTGGCGGGAGGTTCTCCGAGAAAATCGCGAAGCTCACTGTTATACGGGTCGAGCGTGTACCACTCATAGCTGTGCTCACCGTACGCCCTTATACTTCCGGATGAAAACGGTCTGGTCTTTTTTATCACTTCAAAATACTCGGGGGTGGGTATGTGCTGAAAAGCCATTGAGGGCAGAAGTCTGCCGCATTTTTTCCCGTATGAATCACGGGTTTCCCTGTACCACTCAACCTGGTTTTTGTGAAGCGCGCCGTAGCCGCCCTTTCCGTCTTTGGAATGGGTGTCGAAAAGATATATGAGGAAGCGCCCGTCAACATTCAGGCAGAATGTGCCGTCATCCCCCGTTCCCGCAGGATCGGCATAGACAAAGCCGGGAAACTTTTTGTACATCTCAAACTGTTCTGAATTGCTGATTCCGCACTGGTCGTCGTGATTGCCGAAGGTGGCGGTGAAGGGAATGTTTCTTTTCGTTATGGGGCTGAATATTCGGTTGAAGGTCTCCTCAACGAGGGTTGCGGTGTTGCCCATTTTGAAGGACGTACTGTATCCTTTTATCTGGTCTCCGGTCAGGATGACAAGGTCCGGCTGCGCCCTGTCGAGCGCGGCGTTGAGAAGCTTGAGCGTGTCCGAGGAAACATTATACCTCTCCTGAATGTCGGCAAGCTGGACTATGCGGAATTTTCCGTTTTTGAAATGCAGTTCTCTGTTTTGCATATTATCACCGATTTGAAAACCGTATTTTAAAAAGATAAAGCCCGAATCAACTGCTCATGGCTTCATCGGGCGTTTTAATCCTGAAATCGCCGCGTGTGCGGCTCTTTCTCTGTTTATTTAATCACTGAGCTCCACACCGTAGCCGTATTCGTTGAGCTTGGCATAGATTCTGTCTCTGGGGTCAAGCAGACTGCTGAGGGACTCATCGTGATTGAGCGTGTCTATAATGTAGGCACAATACTTGGACATATCTATATTCACATACCAGGGCTTCGAGAGAAGCTCGGGCGAGTTGTAGATAAGGTTGGTTGTGAAAACCTTGTCGAAGAGCTTGTTTTCATAGGCTCTGTCAAACTCCTGGAAGCCGTTACAGAAAAGGCCGAAGGAGGAATAGATGAATATTCTCTTTGCGCCGAGCTGCTTTAACTTCTCGACAACCTCTATCATCGAGCCGCCGGATGAAATCATATCGTCAATAACGATAACGTCCTTGCCGCCGATGTTGTCGCCGAGGAACTCGTGGCGCAGGATGGGGTTGGAGCCGTTGACAACTCTCGAATAATCCCGCATTTTGTAGAAAGCGCCGAGTTCAATTCCCAGAACGGTGGCAAGATAGATACAGCGGCCCATTCCGCCCTCATCGGGGGAAACTATCATCAAATGGTCCTTGTCTATTCTGAGGTCATTCACGTTTTTGCAAAGGGACTTTATAAACTGGTAGGAAGGCTGAACGCTCTCAAATCCGCATTGAGGAATGGCGTTCTGAACGCGGGGGTCGTGGGCATCAAAGGTGACGAAGTTTGCTACATTGTAATTAAGACAGAGGTCGCGCAGCATATCGGCGCAGTCAAGGGATTCTCTCCTTGTGCGTCTGTGCTGTCTGCCCTCATAGAGCATCGGCATCATCACGGTTATCCTTTTTGCCTTGCCTTCTATTGCCCCGAGCGCTCTCTTAAGATTGGCATAATGGTCGTCGGGACTCATGTGATGAGTCATGCCGTACATCGGGAAGGTTACTCCGTAGTTGAACGGATCGCAGATCACAAACATATCATAGCCTCTGACGGATTCCTTTATGACGCATTTGCCTTCGCCTGTGCCGAATCTGATAAAATCGGCATCGATGATGTAGGAATCCTTGCGGTAGCCCTCACCGTGATCGATTTCTCTCTCACTTCTGGACCTGACAAGATAGTAGTTGATCTTCTCGGCCATTTCTTCACACCCACGAAGGGCGATAATACCGAGCTTGCCTATGGGCTCGGTTTTGAATTGCGGATCTGACATGGCATTACCTCCCTGTTAGTCTTTTCTCACCTGATATCATTATAGAGGATTTTTCCCGCTTTGAAAAGATATAAAATTACTTTTTCGGGAAAAACTTTTTCGCTGTATTTACGGTTTATTTGTGTAAATTGACAAATAGGAAAATCAAATCACGGACGGCCGCAAAAGCAACGCGGATTTCAGTCTTTTTTATCCTCTCCGCCTGAAATATGCACATCTAGCTGGCCGTAAGGAATCTTTATCCCCTCTTCGTCAAATTTGAGCTTTACATGCTCCTGCATATACCAGAAAGTCTTCCAGTAATCCCTGCTCTCGCACCAGACCAGGCAGGCGATATTGATGCTGCTTGAGGAGTGTTCGCTCACGGCGAAAACCGGCTCCGGATTATCCAGCACGGATTCGCATTCCTTCGCGACCTCGCCGAGCGCCGCTTTCGCCTTCTCAATATCGGCATCATACGAAATGGAATAGACAAGGTCTATTCTGCGTTTTCTCTCGGCGGTGAAATTAATAATGTTTGACGTGGTGATGGTTGAGTTCGGCACTATTACCCGTTTGTTGTCGAGAGTTATGAGAACGGTGTACATTATCTTGATTTCCCTGACCGTGCCGCTCACCGAACCGATATCAATAAAATCTCCGCTTTTGAACGGGTGATTAATAAGAATCTGAAAACCGCTCGCTATCTGGCTTATGCTCTGCTGCAAGCCGATGCCCGCCGTAACTCCGCCTGCGGCAAGAGCCGCGACAAATGAGTTTACATTCACCTTCATCGTGGACAGCGCCGTGAGAATAAAGATAAGTTTCAGCGTGAGAGTCACAATCGTTCTCAGGAACGAGTGAACCGAGGGGTCAACCTTCTTCTTTTCAAGCACCTTGACAAGCAGCTTGCCGATGAGATTTGAGATTATGAAGCCGATAACTACGATTATCAGCGCGGATATCAGATAAGGCGCTTTTGAAATCGCAAGAGCCTTGATGCCTTCATAATCACGCTCACGTATCATCCGGGCAAAATCGGACGCGGCGTAGGTGACGTTCGTTTCAAGCAAATTCTTATAAATCAAGGAAATCTCTCCTGTAGTCGAGCTCAAACCTTGCGGCAAGATCTCTGAGGTTTTCGTCCGTAATTGTGTTCACCTGCGGAAGACCGGCTGTAAGAATATACTGCTTTGCGGCTTTCTCAACCGTTTCAATAAGGCCGAATGCCTCATCCATATCCTTACCGCAGCCGTAAATACCGTGAAGAGTCCAGAGAACTATTCTGTATTTTTTCATCTTTTCGGCGGTTGCTTCACCTATCGCGTTGGTGCCGCAGACCATCCAGGGAAGAATTCCGACTCCCTCCGGGAAAACAACGATGCTCTCCGTCATCATCTTCCAGAGCGTTCTTGTGACGGCTCTCTCATCCATCTCGTGCACTCTCGTCATGGCAAGGGTGTAGTCGGGATGGCAGTGCATGATGATTCTGTTTGAGGGGTCAACCGAAAGGCGGGCAATGTGGCTCATAAGGTGGGCAGGCAGTTCGCTTGTAAATCTGCCGCCGTCTTTAAAGCCCCAGAGAAGCTCCGCCGTACAGCCGTCGGGAGTTATACGGATAATGCCGAGATTCGTTTCGGGATCGTCTTTTACGTTTTTAAAGTATTTGCCCGTGCCGGTCACGATGAATATCCTGCCGGCAAGTTCGGGGGCGCTGAAGCCCGTGGGAATTGTGCGAATGACATTGTTAAGATCGAGATATTCCGCAACCTCGTCCTCATCAAGCATACGGCTGATATTGCCGCCGTTTCTCTCATCATAACCCAGGCGGTACATATTCGCCGTCGTATCTTTCAGTTCTTTGAGAAACGGTGCGTCGTTTATATTTTTCATCTTCTCTTGCTCAACACCTTTTCTTCGTAGTCTTTGATTTCGTCAATATAGCTGTTTTTAAGGCCACAGCGTTCAAGGTATTCTTCCCAGACATCCCCGAACGGCAGGGTCTTTATCTCTTCGCCGAGCGCCATAAGGGCGGTGAAATCGGAGGCGTCCTGAAGTTTCTTCATCTGCTCCGAAGGCTCAAGAAGGGCAAAAAGCAGGGCCTTGCGGACATTCCTGACTCCGGTAACCCAGGCGGAAATACGGTTGACGGAGGCATCAAAATAGTCCGTTGCGATAAGCACTCTGTCAAGCGCGTCATTGCGCACGATTTCTTTCATCATTTCCCTGGTTTCATCGTCAAAGAGGGTGACGTGGTCACTGTCCCACCTGACGCCTCTTGTCACGTGCAAAGCGATTTTGTCGTTGAACGCGAGCAGGGATGAAATCTTGTCGCTGACAAGCTCTGTGGGGTGATAATGACCGTTATCCATAAGCGGAACTATGCCCGCCTTCATTGCGTAACTGAGAGTGAACTCCGCCGAACCCGCGGTGTAGCTTTCAAGGCCGATTCCGAATACTTTTGACTCGAGAGTAACATAAACCTTGCTCTTATCATAGGGTACGGATAAAATCTCGTCGAGAGATTTTATATATCTGAGCCTGGGTGAAAGTCTGTCAGCGGGCAAATCCTTATACCCGTCGGGTATCCAGATGTTCATCTGGCACGGGAAGCCGGTTTCCGCGGCGAAGTATTCCGATATTTCGAGGCAGCGCCTGCCGTGCTCCACCCAGAATTTGCGTACGTTTTCATCCGGGGAGGTAAGGGTAAGATTGTCCTTCACCATCGGATGAGAAAAGAATGTGGGGTTGAAATCGAGACCTATGCCTCTCTTCTTCGCGAAGTCAACCCATTTCGCGAAATGCTCAGGTCTGAGGGCGTCTCTGTCTGCCGGCTCGCCGTCAAAGACGGCATAGCTTGCGTGCAGATTCAGTTTTTTGATGCCCGGAATAAGGGAAAAGGCCTTGTCGATATCTTCCATAAGTTCTTCCGGGGTGCGTGCCTTTCCGGGATAATTGCCCGTGGTCTGGATGCCGCCCGAAAGAGCCTCTCCGCTGTCGAAGCCCGTGACATCATCGCCCTGCCAGCAGTGAACGGAAATCGGGATGCTGCCGATTTTTTCAATCGCCTTCTCCGTATTCACACCGTAGGCGGCGTATATTTTTTCTGCGCTTTTATATCTTTCCATATTATCCTCCGAATAAGCCGTCATATCCGGCTGAAGACGCATTAATCATTATGAATTATAAATACGAATCGGTACGCTCCGGGGAAACGGAGCGTACCGGAAAATATCAGTCGAGTTTGGCCTTGAGATAATTGTCGTAAAAATCCTTGACGCCCGCATAGAAATCATCAACGCTGCCGTCATTTTTCATAATATAATCCGCCATTTTTTCGCTCTCACTCGTGTGGAAAATCTCTTCCTCGTGAATGTCGTTCTCGCGAAGCTTGTCAACGCTCTTGCCGTCTCTCTCGGAGCCTCTGGCAAGCATTCTGGCATAACGGACCTCGTCATCGCTGATAACTACGTCAACAAGCACAAACTTGTCGCCGAACGCCTTTTTGAAGACCTCAATGTCCGAAGGGGGACGGATGCCGGAAACAAGGAAGTTGGGACTGTCCGACTCCTTTATCTTCTTGACTATCATCTCGGGGAAGAAGGTCTGGCCGTTTTCTGCCATATATTTCTTGGAGGTGGCGTGAAGGTTGTCCCTTGTAAGCTCAAGCCCGTCTTTGGTCGCAAGTTCTCTTACAACGTCACCGATGGATATCATCGGAAAACCGTATGTTTTTGCTACATACTCAAGAAAGAAGTCCTTGCCTGTTCCGTTTTTTCCTACTGCTGCCAATACCATTTGTGTTCCTCCTTAAATTTCGGGAATTTCTATTTCTATCTCTCTGCCGAGTTCAGCAGAACGGGATATACCGTCTATAATCGCCTGGTTATAAAGGATTTCGCTGCAGGGTACGGGAGCCTCGCCGCCCTCTTTGACCGCGTCGCAGAAGGAGCGGATCTTGACATCGAAGCAGTCGAACTCGCTCTCCTTTTCGGGGATAACGGTTTCAATCTGTTCGCCGGCTATATCGTGATATATTACAAGAGGGCCGCCGATTGAGCCGTTCCAGCATTCGGTTGAGGGCACTCTTACAGAGCCCTTGGTGCCCATGATGATGGTGTCACCCGGGGTGTCAAGGTTCATTGCCCAGGCGATTCTGAAGTCGAGAATGATGCCGCCCTCAAGTCTGATGAAGCCCGCGGCGAAGTCGTCAACTCCGAATACATCGTGGTGCTCATAAGAGGGGTCCTTGCCGAAGAAATCGGATTTGTAACCGGTTACGGTGAGCGGCTTGGGATAGCCGATTGAATTGAGAACCATATCAAGAGAATAGCAGCCTATATCGCCGAGCGCTCCGATTCCCGCCGTATCCTTCTGAATGAAGGAGGTGCCGAAGGGAGTGGGGATGCCTCTTCTTCTGCCGCCGCCGGTCTGAATATAATAAATCTTTCCGAGTTCACCGGACTGAACAATTCTCTTGAGCATCTTCATATTCTCGTCAAAGCGGGGCTGGAAGCCGATTGAAAGCACCGCGTCGCTCGCCTTCTCCGCTCTGCAGATGGCAACGGCCTCATCGAGGGTTACGCACATCGGCTTTTCGAGCAGAACGCTGACGTTATGTTCAAGAGCATATATTGTACACTCGGCGTGGGTGGCGTTATAGGTGCAGACGCTTACCGCGTCGCAATCACCGGAGTCAATGAGTTCCTTGTGGCTGGGATAAAACCTGACATTGTCGCCCACATTATATCTTTTGCAGAAGGCCTCCGCCTTTCCGGGAATAAGGTCCGCAAGGGCAACTATTTCGACATCCGGGCACTTTTTATACGCGTTTACGTGCGCTTCGGCTATCCAGCCGGTACCGATGATGCCTACTTTAAGTTTCTTGTCGAGATCTCTTTCTTTTTCCGCGGTATGATCCACTTTAAAAGCGTCAAGAATTGAATTTGCCATTGTTTGCTCTCCCTTTCATTTTATTCGGAAAATCGTCTGACTCTCCGGTTTACCATCCCAGTTTTCTGAGATATTCTCTGCTTAATTCAACTGATTTCAGACGGGTGTCGCCCTTTGCGGGCTCATCCTGCTCTACAACCACCCAGCTCGCGCCGGCTTTGACGGACGCGTCGAGAATCGCCGGCATATCCTGACAGCCGTATCCGACGGGCATAAACGAGAATGAGTTTTCTTCCTCTTCATCCTCTCCGTCTTCGATGCCGATGAGCTTATAGAGCCTGCCGCCTTTTTCACCGCTCATTTTGTAATCCTTGAGGTGAACAACGGGTGAACGACCGGAGTATTTGAGAATATATCCGGCGGGGTCCTCTCCGCCGACCTTTACCCAACAGGTATCAATCTCGGTCTGAAGCAGGTCCGCGGGTATTGAGGAATAAAGTACATCGAGGGCGTATTCGCCGCCGAGCTTTATGAATTCAAAATCGTGATTGTGATAAAGAAGCTGTATGCCGTATTTCTTTGAGGCCTCCGCTATCTTTCTTATGCCGGCGACAGTCGCCTCAAAGCCGTCGGTGCCGGGGCGGCATTCCTCGGTAAGATACGGCACGGCTATGTATTTGCACCCGATTTCGGCATAGTCCTTCATAACCGCGTCCGGGTCGGCAAGCATATCATAATAAGGCACATGTGCTGAAATGGGGACTATCCCCTTCTTTTCGCAGAATTCCTTTATTTTTGCCGGCTTTTCGCCGAAAAGACCCGCGAACTCCACGCCGTCATAACCCAGCGCTTTCATTTTTTCCAGAGTGCCGTAAAAATCGGCTTCCATCTCATCCCTGACGGAATAGAGCTGGACTGCAACGGGCAAACTCATATCCACATCTTCCTTTCAGCAATATTTCATTTTATTATTTTATCATACTCTTCGCGGCGTTACAAGTTAAAACTTCGCATAAAATCAAAATCTTTGCCCGTCTTTTCGAAATACGCAGGCGAGTATTGAATTCTCCGTAAAAAGGGAATATAATATGTGCATATTTTTATTGAGGGAGTCTGTATTATGAAAAGATTCACCGCTGTGTTTCTCGCCTCGCTGTTAACCGCTCTCTGTTTCATTATGCCCGTTGCGGCGGACACGCCCGCCAAAAACCTTCCGGCAGTCGTTGTCACGGGTTTTTCTTCCGACCAGTTATATATCAACTACGGCGGAGAAGATCAGGAAAAGGTGTGGTCGTTCCCAATTCAGGCGGTTCTGACTCAAACTCTCTCCGATCTGCCGAATTTTATGTTTTCGCTGTTTATGCTTTTCCTGGGCAACTTCGAAAAAATGGGCGTGACGGTTGCGGACGGAGGAAAGACCATCCTCAAAAAAATGTACTGCAATCCCGACGGCTCTTCGGTTTATCCAATTGAAACATATCCCAACGATCCCGCACTCTGCAACTATGAGTATATGCTCAACAACACAAACGGCGAAGATATTCACGAAACTCCCATTGTCGAAGCTCTCGCGGAGCAGACCGGACCCGAGGATGTGTTCATTTTCCAGTATGATACGCGTATGGGCGCCGTTGACATTGCCGCTCAGCTCAACGATTTCATAAAGGATGTGCTTGAATACACCGGAGAGGACAGAGTCAATATGTTCGGTCTGAGCTACGGCGGCTTAATCGTGGGCGCCTATCTCAGCCTCTACGGCACGCAGGGCGATGTTCACAACGCGGTTATGAGCGTTCCCGCTCTCGCAGGCACGAGCTTTGCCTCCCGCTTCTTCAAAGGCGAGGTCGATGTTCCGTTTTATGATTTGATATGCTTTGCCGAAACGGCGATAAATATGGAGACCGATATTGCTCCGATTATAAAGAACATAAACCCCAAGAATCTCGAAAAACTCGCGGGCGCCTTCCTCAGAGAAATCAGAGAAATCCCTCTGTATTGGGGCAGTATGTGGGATTTGCTCACGGTTGAGGATTACGACGCGCTCAAAAACGAATATCTCGACAGTGAGGAGAGCGCCGAGCTCATCCGCAAAAGCGATATCATGCACTACGAAATAATGCCGCAGTACAGGACCAACTTCCTTAAAGCCAAACAGGCGGGCACAAACATCTCAATTCTCTGCAACTACGGCACAACCACCGCCTTCGGCGGCGACAGACTCGGCGACGTGCTTCTTGACGCGGAGAAGGTCACGGGCGCCACCTGCGCAAAGTTCGGCGAACGCTTTGCCGACGGCTATGAGCCTGTCTGCACAGTATGCGCGGACCCCTCCCACAATCACGTTTCCCCTTCGCTCGAAATTGACGCGTCGAGCGCTTACCTGCCCGAAAACACCTGGTTTTTCAACAACCAGTTCCACGGTATGTACTCCTTTGACAACTCCTCATTCTCCCTTGTCAAAAAGCTGATGTCAGCCGATGATGAGACAGATATTCATTCAAGCCGCGATTACCCGCAGTTCATTGATTCCGACAACCGTTATCTCGCCGTAAAGGCGCAGTTTGATTCAAGCAATCCCGGTTACCTCTCGGATAACGATACATCCCTGATTATCAGCAATGTTTCCGATGACAGAAATGTGATGATAACGGGAGTCAAAGCCGACGGCGCGGACCTTGAATTCACTCTTCCCAAAAAGAAAATCCTCGCACCGGGCGAAACGATGACCGTCACTTTCAGCGGCGATATTCCCAAAGTCAGCAGACAGTATTTCACCCTGACGGTCAGTTATATCCGGCCGTCGCTCGGCAGGGATTTTGACAGCAGGGTAATGGATTTCTCAATAGTCAACGCGTAGTTTTCCGGAATTTATACGGCACGGGCGGAGTGTTATGATACTCTCCGCCTTTTTTAATCAACAAAATCACTTCAGCATCTTTACTTTTAAAAATTTATGGTTTATTATTATCTGTAAGGTATTTTTCGGCGCGGAACCCGTATTCCCGTGCCGAGACGGAAAGGGTGGATAAATTATGGATAAAATCAAAGTTGCAATAATCGGCTGCGGCACAATAGCCAACGCGGCTCACATCCCCGCTTATCTCAGGAGCGATAAGGCTGAGATTAAATATTTCTGCGACCTCATTCCCGAAAAAGCGCAGGCGTGCGTCGAAAAATACGGCTGCGGCAAGGCGGTTGTCGATTATCACGATTTTCTGAACGACCCGGAGCTTGACGCCGTTTCCGTCTGCACCCACAACGATTTTCATTCGATTATTTCGATTGATTTTCTTAAGGCCGGCAAAAATGTCATGTGCGAAAAGCCCGCGGCAAGGGTGCTTTCCGAGGCGCTCGAAATGCAGAAGACCGCCCACGAAACCGGCAAGGTGCTCAATATCGGCGTGTGCAACAGATTCAACACTTATGTCAACAAAATCAAAGATATAATCGACAGCGGCGAGCTCGGTGAAATTTATCACGTTTATGCCTCATTCAGGGCGCACCGCTCCATACCCGGGCTCGGCGGCGATTTCACCACCTTCGCTTCATCCGGCGGCGGCACCCTTATTGACTGGGGCGTTCACTATATCGACCTCATCCTCTACTGCTGCGGCGACCCCGCTCCACTCACCGCTTCGGGCGCGGCATTCTGCAAGCTCGGCAGGGATATGAAAAACTACGTTTATACGGGTATGTGGGCGGAGGACACCAAGAATATAAACGGCACTTATGACGTTGACGATTCCGTCGCGGGCATCGTGCGCACAAGCGGTCCCGTGATTACGCTCAACGGCGCCTGGGCCCAGAATATAGGCAAGAGCGAGACCTTCATTGACTTTATGGGCGACAAGGCGGGCATACGCCTCAACTACTGCGGCGACTTCACGATTTACGGCGTTAAAGACGGTATGCTCACCGAAACCAAGGTCGAGTGCAAAACAACGGATATGTATGAAAACGAGATCAACGATTTTATCAGATGCATAATGACGGGCGACAGAAACAGCCAGTATATTGACCGCGCAATCCTCACCTCAAAGATTATGCAGGCAATCTATGACTCATCGGAAGCTCACAGAGAAATCGAAATCAGGTGAGGTAAAGACAATGAAAATCAATATTCTCGATAATGACGCCGCCATCGGCGAAGCCGTGTGTAAAATCATCTGTGATGAGATAAAGAGCAAGCCCGGCTGCGTTCTCGGGCTCGCAACGGGCGCAAGCCCCGTGCCCACTTATAAGAAACTCGTTGAGGCATACAGCAAAGGCGAGGTTTCGTTTAAAGATGTGAGCACCTTTAATCTTGATGAATACTGCGATTTGCCCAAAGACCATAAGAACAGTTATTTCACCTTCATGCGCGAAAACCTGTTTTCAAAAATTGATATCGATATGAACAATGTCGGCTTTCTTGACGGAAACGCGAACGCCGATTCCGAGAGTGAAAGATATGCCGCGGCCATCGAGGCAAAGGGCGGCATCGACATCCAGCTGCTCGGCATAGGCAGAAACGGCCATATCGCCTTCAACGAGCCGTCGGACAGCTTCACGGACGAGGCGTGGAAGGTCACTCTTACCCAATCGACAATAGACGCAAACTCCGTCTATTTTGATGACGTGCCGATGCCTCATCACGCGATCACAATGGGTATCGGCTCGATAATGAGAGCGAAAAAAATCATCCTCATCGCAACCGGCGCCTCAAAAGCTCAGGCTGTTCGGGATATGATAAACGGACCCGTTACCCCCCAATGCCCCGCGTCCGTTCTTCAGCAGCATAAAGACGTCACTGTCTTTCTTGACAGGGCCGCCGCGGCATTACTCTGATTACGGAGGTTTTTTCAATGGAAAACAAAAAGAAAACTTACTACATAACAACACCCATATATTATCCCTCTGATAAGCTTCATATAGGCCATACCTATTCGACCGTTCAGGCGGATACCGTCGCAAGATACAAGAGACTGCAGGGTATCGACACCTTCTTCCTCACCGGCACCGACGAGCACGGTCAGAAGATTGAGGACAAGGCAAAGGAAGCCGGCGTAACTCCCAAGGAATACGTTGACAAAATCGTTGCCGGCATAAAGGATTTGTGGAAGCTTATGAATATAAGCAACGACAAATTCATCAGAACAACCGACGAATATCACGAGAAGGCCGTTCAGAAGATTTTCAAAACAATGTATGACAACGGCGATATCTATATGGGTAGCTACGAGGGTCTTTACTGCAAGCCCTGCGAGTCCTTCTGGACCGAAACCCAGGCGGCGGACGGTCTTTGCCCCGACTGCGGAAGACCCGTTGTCAAGGCGAGCGAGGAGGCCTATTTCTTCAGGCTTTCAAAGTATGCCGATAAACTCCTGAAATACTATGAGGAGCATCCCGATTTCATAGATCCCCCGAGCAGGCAGAATGAGATGGTCAATAATTTCATAAAGCCCGGTCTTCAGGATCTCTGCATTTCCCGCTCCTCCTTCAAATGGGGCATAAAAGTGCCCATAAATCCCGATCACGTCATCTATGTCTGGCTTGACGCGCTCACGAACTACATCACCGCCCTCGGTTTTTATCAGGACGACGATTCGCTTTTCAGGAAATTCTGGCCCGCCGACGTTCACCTCATCGGCAAGGATATAACCAGATTCCACACCATATACTGGCCGGCGTTTCTTATGTCGCTCAACGTCCCGCTGCCCGAAAAGGTTTACTGCCACGGCTGGGTGCTGCTTGAAGGCGGCAAAATGAGCAAGTCTAAAGGAAATGTCGTTGACCCCGTCGTGCTCGCCGAGAGATACGGCGTTGACGCTCTGAGGTATTACCTTCTCAGGGAGGTCGCCTTCGGCGCGGACGGCGTATTCTCAAATGAAAACCTCATCAACAGAATAAACAACGACCTCGCTAACGACCTGGGCAACCTGCTTTCGAGAACGGTATCCATGGTCGAGAAATATTTCGGTGGCACGATTCCCGCCGACAGAAAAGCGGAGCCGCTCGACGATGAGCTGATTACCCTCGCCGCGGAAACCAAGGCAAACACCGAGAAAATGCTCGACGGTCTCAGATTTTCCGACGCCCTGACGGGAATATGGAAGTTTATCTCAAGGACGAACAAATATATCGATGAAACCGCTCCCTGGGTGCTTGCAAAAGACGAGGCGCTGAAACCGCGCCTGGCTCAGGTTATGTATGTGCTCTGCGAGTGCCTGAGAATAATCTCGGTCTTCATCACCCCGTCTATGCCCGACACGGGCAGCGAAATCCGCTCACAGCTCGGTCTCGGCGAACTCACGGACTGGGAGGAAAGCGGAAAATTCGGCCTTGCGGAAACCTATACCGTCAAAAAGGGGAAAATCATCTTCCCGAGAATAGACGCGGAAAAAGAGCTTGCCGAGCTTGAAGCGGCAAGTCAGCCCGCGCAGGAGAATCCCCTTAAAGAGGAAATCCTCGGCATAGCCAAAATCAACTATGACGACTTCTCAAAGGTTGACCTGAGAGTTGCCGAAATCACCGACTGCGTTCCGGTCAAAAAGTCGGATAAGCTTCTTGAACTGACTCTCAACGACGGCACGGGTGTGCCCAGAACCGTCGCGAGCGGTATAGCCGAATGGTATAAGCCCGAGGACCTCAAAGGCAGGAGCGTCATCATTGTCACCAACCTCGAGCCGCGCAAACTCCGCGGAGTCGAGAGCAACGGAATGATACTTGCCGCGGACCTTAAGGATGACGCCTGCAAGGTCATCTTTGTCGACGGAGTGCCCGCGGGAAGCAAGGTCAGATAAATGAACAATATATACGACAGCCACGCCCATTACGACAGCGAAAGCTTTGATGAAGACAGGGACGCGGTGCTGTCCTCCCTGCCGGGCAGGGGTATCTGCGGAGTAATCAACTGCGCGAGTGATTTGCCGTCGTCGGAAGTCTGCCTTGCCCTTGCGGAAAAGTACGCCTTCATCAATGCCGCCTGCGGTGTCCATCCCCACGAAGCATCAAAAGCGCCGGCGGATTATCTCGGCACGCTCCGGAAGCTCTGCCTTGATAAAAACTGCGTCGCGGTCGGGGAAATAGGGCTGGACTATCACTATGATTTCTCTCCGCGCGAGGTGCAGCTTCGCCTTTTTGAGGAGCAGATTGAGCTTGCGAACGAACTCGGCCTGCCCGTAATCGTGCACGACAGGGAAGCGCACGGGGACACGCTCGATATCCTTAAAAAATACAGACCGCGCGGTGTGGTTCACTGCTTCTCCGGCTCGGTTGAATCGGCAAGAGAAGTCGTTAACCTCGGTATGTATATCGGCCTGGGCGGAGCGGTGACCTTCAAAAACGCGAGGAAACCGGCGGAAGTTGCCGCCTTTGTTCCGCAGGACAGACTTCTTATCGAAACCGACTGCCCGTATATGACGCCTGTTCCCTTCAGGGGGCAGAGAAACGACTCGGGCTATATCCCATATACCGCTCAGGTGCTCGCTCAGCTTCGCGGAATTACGCCTCAGGAAGTGCTTGACCTGACACGCAGAAACGCAAACGCACTTTTCGGAACGGAGCTTTGATATGTTTTTTCACGATAAAACCTATGACCTTGACGAACTCGCGAGGTATAACCTGCATATTCACACAACCTTTTCCAGATGCGCGGACAGGGAGATGATTCTCAGGGATATCGTTGCCGCCGCGGAGAAGGCGGGGCTTGAGATGATAGCCCTCACGGACCACAACTATCCCGAAAAAAAGAACGCCGTCGCGGCCCAGAAAACCGAACTGCAGCGGCAGCTTGCCGGTATTGACACAAAGGTAAAGGTTCTTATCGGGGCGGAGCTCTCCTCCTACGGGATAGGCAGATTTGCCGACGATATCGAAACGGACAGCTCCCTCGACTACCGTCTTTACGCGACCAACCATTACCACCAGGACTACTGGATTCACCCCGAGGACAAATCTCCGAGGGGATACTGCGAAAATATGCTCGCCATTATGGATAAGGTCATTGAAAGCGGAAGGGCTGACTGCCTTGCCCACCCGTTTATGGCGAAATACATCACCGCCTGCGGAGATTTTCACAGCGTGACCGCGGCGTTCACCGATAACGAGATAGGCGACCTGCTCGTGAAGGGTTACGGGCACGGAGTCGCGTGGGAACTGAATGTGCCCGCGATTATGGGCGACCCCGTCTTTTTCCGCAGATATTTCGGCATCGGCAAGGAGGCGGGCGTTATCTTCAACCTCGGCAGCGACGCGCACAAGCTCCGCAACATCGATCTCAGGCAGTTCCTGCCCGAGCTCAAAAAAATCCTCGGCGCATAAGTATAAAATATAAGCACAAATATAAACACTCTATATCATCACATAAAAAACTCCCGTCCTTGGACGGGAGCTTGTGTTTATATATAATTGAGCGCATTATCAGCCCTGACCGTCAACCCTTGACATATCAACATCAATGGCTGTTTCTATTGAAGGCGAAATGCTCTGGTCGGCTCTTTTTATAGTTATCTGATATTTGACACTGGACTTTGTCTGCGCGCCTCTGTCAACTCCGCAGGCATCCTCAAAGGCGGTGTTGGCTTCGGTACCGGTTTTGCCGTCATATTCAAGCCCGGTAAGAACCAATTCCAGATGACCGTTATGCCCCTGAACCATAATGGTTGCCTCATCAACCTCATCGGAGGTAAATTTAAGAGTTCCGAGTGCGTATTCACTTTTAACCATTTGCATTGCGCTGTTTGCCGCGTCCTGCACCACCGTGTTCCTTGCCTTCTGAACATACTTTACAAACTGCGGAGCGATCACGGCAACAAGTACCACCATTATCGCCATAACGATGATAAGCTCAACAAGGGAGAAACCCTTTTTGCTTTCCCCGATTCTGTTTAACCGCATGATAACCACAACCTCAATTGTTTTTTTGATATGAGTTTTTCGCCGGGCACCCGGAAAAATACCCGATGAAAAGCGCATATTCTTTAAAGAAAAATTTCGCCCCGAAGGGGGTCGGGGCGAAATAAATTGAACTAAAAACGATTAAAGATAACTAATCACAAAATTAGGCAGCTGTGTATTTCTCCATTGTAAATGTAGGAGCAGTAACTGTACCACCAACGGTGATGATATAATAAACATGGCTGTTAACTTCTTTTGTGTCAAGACCACAGTTAGCAACAAAAGCATCAAAGTTATTATCACCATAATCGCCTGCAGTAGTAAGACCGCCATTGACAACCTGAATACGTCCGCCAGCACTACTTGAACCAGCCTGAACAGTAACTGTGCCCGTTCCGGTAAGGTTACCAAGTGCATATTCTGACTTAACCATTTCATAAACATTTTCTGCTGCGTCGGAAACTGACGAATCTCTTGCTCTCTGAACGTATTTAACGAACTGAGGAGCGAGAACAGCGATAAGGGCTACCATGATAGCCATAACGATGATAAGCTCAACAAGGGAGAAACCCTTCTTGTTCTTGCGAGCAGCATCAAGCTTTGCT
>JAILMJ010000014.1 GCA_024692685.1 Clostridia bacterium | reverse complement strand
AAATAACCAATTCTATATTATATGCATCAAGCCCGCATCGGTAATTCCGGTGCGGGCGTTTATTGCTTTATTCTTTTTCTCAGCAGGCTTTGATTATGGCGTCAATGACTGCCTTGAAGATGTTGTTCCGGAAGTCGCTGAAGAACCATTTCAGTCTGTCGAGGAAACCGTTTCTGACTTTGACGGCCTGAACCTGCGTTTCATCGAGAGTGTTGCCGTCGGCATCGACAACCGCGGAATAGATATTGTAATCTTCGGTCGGGTCTTCGACCGTGTAGCTTTCGCCTGTGCCGACATCCTCGCCGTTGACGAACCAATGAATTTCGGCTCCCTCGGGGAGATTTTCGGCATTCACGGTGAATGTTTTATCTTCTTTGTAGCCGATAGGGCTGTCATCTTCGCCGTCGCTTTCAACGGTTACATCACAGTCTGAAATATAAGTGCCTGTTACGCCCGAGGAAGGCGGGGCGTCATCTCTTGCAGGCGTACCGAACTCCAATGTAAAAAACAGAGTTCCGCCACTGAAACTACCCGGATTTTCCCAACCGGCTACTTCGGGAGTTGCTCCGAACTCAATTTCCCCCGTTTCCTCGTTGAGTTCATCCACGGGCAAAATGCGGAATCTTATGTCGCCTTCCCCTTCCGGGTTACGGGGCATCTCGGTAATATTGAAAAGGTCATTGAAAACGGTTTCGATGCCGTCCTCAGAAACAAATTTCGCTTCGGTAACAGTAAGCTCAACAGGATAGGCGCTATCGTCGAGGCCTGCCTTTTCCAAGGCGCTGTCAACATTATTGATGATAACGCCCATCTCACCCAGAGAACCTTTATCCGACATGGTTTTGTCTGCGAGAATCGCGCTGATTCTATATTCAATACTGATCTTACCCTCGTCGTCAATGCTGAAACAATCGCTTTGATTCCATAACCCCTCACCGTCATTGTTTATAAAATAGCCTATACCGCCAAGGTTGTAGTATGCGTCATTTATATCCGCGTTATTCTCGCTGGGATATACCTTTTCAGTCAGTTTTGTAGCTGATGCTGAGATTGTAATTCCGGCCGCGCACACGCCCAGCGCCGTTACGACACTGAGCAGAAGGGATAATAATTTTTTTGCCGTTTTCATAAATCTTCCTCCGTAAAAAAATAAGAAATAGCTACCCGTATATTTTACCATACAGATATGTTAGATTACAATATAATTGTTGAAAGATACTCTGACTTTCAAGTTTCAGAAGGCAAAACACCGCCCACAATAAGTGAGCGGCATAATGAATATTAAATTGTTTTTGCCCTGCAAACCGGAATTTGAATTCCCCGAAATCATAGGCGTCCGCCGGTGATTACAGGGCTTTAATGAAATCCTCTGAAACCGTTGAAAACAAGGGATTATTCGTAATCTGTTCATCGAATCTCTTTATTAAATGTTACACTGTTTTTATAAACATCCACGCTGCTCATAAGGGAAAAACAAGGGCAGCATACATCAGAAACCATATGCAGCGATACCGGCCAAGGCAGATAGACAAATTAACAGAATCGGCGAAACACCGCTTTTCTTTGTCTTTCCGGAACCAAAATAGATTGCCCCAAGCACGAGTGTCAGGATCAAGGGTCGAACCAAAAGAACGCTGTCCTGAATGACAATACCGTTTCGGATGATCATATAAACACCGGTCGCAAGGATAATCCCGATCATGCACGGCTTCAGTCCGCGAAGGACCGCCCGTACGTAAGGGTTTTTCAAAACAGCTTTCAGAATTGCCGTCACCAGAAGGATAATGATAAAGGATGGCAGCACGACTGCGAGCGTAGCGACCAATGATCCAAGGAACCCTGCCTGTGAACTGCCCACATAGGTCGCCATATTCACCATGATCGGCCCCGGTGTGCTCTCACTGACAGCAATCATGTAAGTCAACATCTCATCGTCCAACCAACCGTAGGAAAGAACTACATCACGGATCAGCGGTATCGCACCGTAAGCGCCGCCGAATGCGAAGCATCCGACTTTGAGGAAGCCGATAAATAATTCAAAGAGGATCATTTCCCGTCACCTCCCTTTACAGCAGGCTTCTTGACCATGAAAAGGATCAAACTGATAAGTCCTGCTGTAAGCATCAAGATGATGGAGGAGATTCTCACGGAGAAGATGTTGATCAGCAGCATAGCCGCGAACGCACAGAGCATAAACACTTTGGGCATCGGTTTCTTCTGCATCTTCTGCAGCATCTTAATGGCTGCGTCCAGAATCAGAATGCCGACCGCGATCTTGATGCCCTGGAAGGCGTGTGCGATCCAGGTGATCTCAAGGAAATGATCCAGAAGTTTGGATATTGCAAAGATGATGCAGAACGAGGGGAGGACCATTCCCACTGTGGCTATCAGCGCGCCAAGGAATTTTTTCTTCTTGAAGCCGACAAAAGTCGCGCAGTTGATGGCGATTGGACCGGGTGTGGATTCGGCAATGACAGTGATGTTCATCATCTCATCTTGAGTGATCCATTGCTTTTTCTCTACACAGATTTTTTCGATCAATGGGATCATCGCATATCCGCCGCCGAACGTGAACAGACCGATTTTCGCAAAGGTCAAAAAGAGATTGAGAAGAAGGTTCATTTCTTGTCCCCCTCCCGGAATTCACACTGACATATTTGAGAGTCGCGGCAAAGAGCCAAAGACTGTGCTTTCATCTGTTCAAAGGCTTTGCTCAGTTCGTCAAGAGCTTCCTGTTTCGGAAGGTAATGTATATGATAACCGTAGCGTTCCCCATATACTAACCCCGCTTCTTTTAGGACTTTCATGTGCTGCGATATTGCAGACTCAGTAATACCGAGCTTTTTGGACAGCGATCGAACACAGTGTTTTCTGAGCAGAAGTTGCTGAAAGATAGACAGCCTTGTCTTTTCCCCTAAGGCTTTAAGCATCACAGATATGTCCATAATTTACCTCTTTGATTAAGTGATAGCTTAATTATAATCTCCTCATTTTATTTAGTCAACACTAAATAAAATGAGCGAAATACGATTCTTACAAATCATCCGATATGTGCAAAGGGTGTATTTCGCTCTCAAGCGGCGAGGCCTGAATATAATAAAGGCACTGCCCTTGTTTTGGTTTTTAAGGGCAAATACAAGGGAAAACGGAGCTTTTTATGGCAGCAGACCTGCGGAAAATGCAGAAAAATCAATGGGTTTCAGAACTTTGGATAGGCAAACCGGAATTTGTATCATCGCTTATGTCCAGAGTGAAGTAATAAACATCGGTGAGGCATTGTCAGATTTTATGAAACCGCAGTTTTTGTAAAATTCAAGTTCATCATTATATGCGATGACGGCTATCCGCAAGTATTCCTTGTACTTTTGCTGCACAAGACCGACAAGAGTTCTGCCGATGGTATTTCCGTGATAATCGGGGTTAACAAGCAGATAGTGAACGTAGGCATTCATTATGCCGTCATCCATTGCGCATATCAAACCAATCAGTTTATCTTCATCCCATGCGGAGAAAACAGTTTTGAAATTTTTCATGGCGATAACGAGTTTGTCGGGGAAATGTCCCGAAGACCATTCTACTGACAGGAAAAGCCGCTCAAGCTCTTCACTGCTGAAATCATGCGTTTCTTTATACGTTATGTTCATTATTTCTCTCCATAAACTTCAATTTGTATCATTCTTTCTTCGCAGTCAATCCGATAAATCGGAAATTATCGTGCAGCCAGTTTCAAAAACTTTGTATCGTTCATCTGCTCGTTTGTCAGATATTCTCCGTCATAAAACAGCGCATAGGTCGTAACCGGCGTAGGTGCGTTCTGCGCCTGCGTTTTACTTTCAATATGAATTGCATGAAACGGGATATTGTGTTCTTTTGCTGTTTTCTCCACAATCGGAACATACTTTGCATTAAAAGGACACTGGTTTGTATAGTAAAGCACATATCCCTTATCCTCAATATGAGGATGCTTGGCGCAATCTTTAAAGCCGGGTTTGGCAGCAGAAGCGGTAAACGGCAAATATGCAAGCTGAATTCCGTTATCCGCCTCATCGCAAACAGTAAAACCCTTATGTTTCAAATATTTAGGATCGGCAAGAAACGGTTTTTTCTTTTCGGAAGTTAAAATGCAAATGCCCTTCTTGCCATTAACCTTACTGTCATTTATACACTCGTTCAGAAGGTCGTTTGAATATCCGTGCCCCTTAAATGAACCGGACACCCACAGACAGTCTATATACATATAACCGTCTGCATCTATCGGGTTCCACGCATTCTCAGCAGGTATATATTCGATAAAGCATTTCCCACGCTCGGTGCTTTTCAGAAATACAAGACCTTCATCAAAGCGATCTGAAAGCCACGCTTTCTTTGACGATACTTGGACATCATTGTTATTTGAAATGGCGCAGCAAATATGTTCGTTTTCAATGTTTTCCTTCGTAACCTTTATGTATTCCATAACAGACTCCTTCATAAATCCCGATTCATAATGTAAGAGTAAGGTCTATCCGACCTTGCTCTTTTCCTTTATAATGGAGGCACCGGTCTGACGAAATATCCGATTGGGACATCACGCCCGCCGACAAATGTGTCAGCCAGCCTCCATCGTTTAGTGCTCGATTCAGCAAGTTGGGACCTAGCTCCCGTTTCACGATTGAATATGTGCGTGCCTTGGAAAGAGCTGGATAGCCGCATAAT
>JAILMJ010000071.1 GCA_024692685.1 Clostridia bacterium | reverse complement strand
TACCGAACCTTCGGACTGAGTATTATCATAGTGTTCCTCCAATCGTAATATTCGCTGCGTATGGTTATTTTCAGACCTTCATAGGCAGTTTTCTCCTTCTTCTTAAATTTTTGGTTTTGGTCATAGGCATTCTCTTTTCTTTAAATTTCTGTTTTCTGAAGTTGTCACCTTTCGGGTGAATAACGGGATTTGGTTTTGTGTCTCTGTAAGGATTCAAGTCTGCGGTGTTCACGGTATTCATACAGCTCGTCGGCAAGTTTGTCTTTTCCGCCTCGCATCTCAATTATGTCGGTAAGGCTGGTTCGCATGGAACTGTTCTCTTTTTCAAGCGTTCTGATTGTCTCATTCTTTTCTGCAACGGCTTTGTTTTCTTCGGCCAGGCGTGTGTTTTCTTTGGTAAGAGCAATTATCGTCCTGTGCCAGGATCTTGCTTTGTCAACAATTGATTTTATCGCGTTGCTGATTATAGGAATAATTCTCTTTCTGTAATCGGCAGCCGTTTCCTTTTTCTCCGGCTGAGGCAGTATACTTGATACCTTCGGAATCTCTTTTTCGAAATCGCCGCGGATTGTTTTGACAAGAGTCTCTGTTTCATCAAGCTCGGCCTGTGCAATTGTTTTATCATGAACAAGCTCGGTAATCTCATCTTCAAGCGCCGATTTTTCGGATTCAAGCTTATCAACCGCCATAACGCTTTTTCTGATTATGTTTTGCTTTTCTTCCTCAATATCCGATATTTCAGCTCTCAGATTCTCCGCCTGCTTTTCGAGAATGTATAAATCTTTTTCAAGATGTTCTTTTCCCGTCTGCGGATGATATACTTCCACTCCGTGATTGTTGCATATCGTCTCCAATCTCTCGTTTTCGGAATGTATCCATTTTACCTGAGCGGTTCCTTTGAAAGTGTCCGTAACAAAACCCATTTCCTCAAGCGCCTTTGATGAACTGACCTGCTTTTTCATACCTCTCGTATAATTTGTTCCTACAGGTATGTAGTCAATATGAACATGCGGAACTCCCTGTTCGTCGGCGTGGTAGTAACAGCCGAACATATACATATTTGGATTCTTTTCCTTCCACCCTTCAACAAACTCGGTCAGAATCTCATAACTCAATTTCTCGGGTATTCTCTCTTCCATATTACCTACCGATACAATCATTTCATAAGCGGCATGCTTCTGCTTGTCATTTCTGATTTTTTCATAGTAATCGGAAATCCTGCGGTCGTTCCGTTTTTGTCTCGAATTGTATTCGGCCACAGCGGAATCAAACAATTTGTGATATGCTTCTTTTTCCGTAAGATTGCAGTTAAGCCAGACTTCGTGTTTGCCGTTCGGATCAATATGAACTTCTTTGTCGGTAATACGCTTGTCACGGATATTATGCTGCCTTGCTATTTTTGTTCCGACATGGGTTGCGATTGTATAGGGCATATTACCTCTTCAGTATCCTGCAAACCGTCGCTTTGCTCACACCGTAAAATGAGACAAGCTCGGCAATTGTCAGACCCAAATCAAAATGATCTTTTCTTACCTCTTCCTCTTCTTCGGGGGAGAGTTTTCTTTTTCGCCCGCAGCTGTGATGAACAGCGGGCGTGAGCAGATACTGCAGATACCGTTTGTTGCCGTAACCCGAATTCTCCTTCACAAATTCATAATGATACAGATGTGATATTGTTTTTAAGAATTCATCCTTCTCTGTTTCATCGCTGTTTTCAACTTCAATGCTGAGTTTAATACTCGTTGTTATCAACCTTCCTTCTTGTTTCAGATTTGTTTCATAATGAACATATTTTGGGCATGTGTTTCGTTACTGACTTGTGACCTTGTCAAAAGCAGTAACTCAATACCGGTTATGACGTGCCATCATAACCGGATTGAGGCCTGCCGGCGGCACAGCTGCGGCTGAGGGCTGCTGAACATTTTAATCATCTCCCTTCGTGATAGATTAATACTAATCATATATGCTTAGTATCTGATTACAATATATCATAAAATGTTCAGTATGTCAAGCGGAAAATTAAACAATAATGATAAATACACTTGACATAGTAAATCCGATATGCTATGATAAGCTCACAGAATTAACTGCGGAGGTATTATCATGGCTATATCGGAAAGGATACATTTCTTCAGGACGAAGAATAATATGACTATGAAAGAACTGGGGAACAGACTGGGATTCTCCGAGAAAACCGCCGATGTGAGGATCGCCCAATATGAGACAGCGAAGAGATTGCCGAAGGCGGATACAACCGAAAAGCTTGCGGCAATATTCAATGTATCACCCGAGTCATTGAATGTTCCCGACATAGACAGTTACACGGGACTTATGCACACCCTGTTTGCTCTTGAAGATATGTATGGTTTATACATAGATGACATAGACGGTGAACTCTGCCTGAGACTTGATAAAACCAAAGGCACAACCTATGCCACTCTTTTTGAAATGCTTTTCGCCTGGAACCGGAAGAGAAAAGCAATGAGACGGGGCGAGCTGTCAAAGGACGATTATGATACATTTCGATACAACTTCAAATTGTCGGATACCGATTTGATTACGGCGGAAGTTCCGAGGGAGGAATAAACCAACATCATTTCCCCATACCATTAATTGCGACAATTTTTGAAACAGAATCCAATAATATCAAAGGGTACGGAGATTTCAATGTTCTCCGTACCCTTAAAAATGTAAGAAATATTATGTTGTGTTATTTGGTTTGTTTTATGTTTTCGCCTTTTTTGTTTTACATTTTTTGTAAATATATTGACAAATACTGATATTTCAATAAAGTGAACTTGAGTGTTATGCTGTAAATGGTGAAATGAGTATCACCTAATAAAACATAGCCGGACAGCTCATTTGTGACGAAACAAGTAATTCGGCTATGGGAAAGGAGCTTATCTTTTACCCGATTACAGAAATAACAAAGGAGAGTGACCTATATGGAACTGAAACAACATATCACAGACGAAAAAACGGGAATTGGCTATACACTTTGCGAGGAATACTATCTTCCGGACTTTTCTCTTGACGACGAGCCGAAAGAAGAACCTATCGGCGTGTGGGGAGATCGGCACAAACAGTTTTTGAAAACCCATCATCAGGACATTTACAATGAATTCCTTGTCAGGGGTAAACTGCAAACGCACCTTGCACAAATTGACCGCGACGCACAGGAGATGTTCGACCTGCTTGTACGTCAGCTTGCCGAACAGGAGGGCGTGACCGAACAGCTTAAAGCGGAAAACCAAATGGAGTGGGTTCATAAAATGAATTCCGTCCGTAACCGCGCAACCGAAATCGTAAACCATGAATTAATCTACGTCTGAATAAACTATTGCCCGGCATATTTCGTCGATATGTCGGGCAATAGTTTTATAGGATTGATTTCAAGAAGTTCAACATTTTCAAGTTTGTCTTATAAAGCTCTTCGTACTTTTCCATTTTACCAAAATAATGAATACAGATCATTTGAATGGAATAGATAACATAAGGCAAAGCTTGTTTTTCTTCATTGCTTAATGGAGAAATAATTTCATAACCCTCAATAAGCTTCTGATAAATATTTTTCCATTTTTCCTTATCAATAGAAGCGTCTCCGAAACACTCAGACAAAATCGCAGTGGCACAATAGCAGAGATCAAAAATTCGCAAATTGACCTCCGCTAAATCAAAATCCACAAAACCGGAAAAACGTCCGTTATCAAAAAGCATATTTGCCGGGCATAAATCACGATGGATCGGCTGTTTGGGAAGCGCATCATACAGTTCGCCAAAGGTCTTTGTATAATTACAGATAAAGCTGTCGGACAAATACAGTTCGTCTTTTATCGCAGGAAGTATTTCCAGACAATCCGAGTAAATATTCGTATCTTTATAGATGCTACCGTCAAATTGTTTGAGCGCAATGTGGAGTTTTGCAATATTTTTGCCGATTTGCAGTGTAAGCTGTGGATCAGCGAAGATATCTTTAACTTTTAACTGAAATCCCTTTATTCGTGAAGTAACATAGAAATACAATTCTCCACTCTGCAAATAGTTTTCTTTTTTGATCGTTTTTATAATTTTTGCTGTAGGAATCCCGACAGCAGAGAGACTTCCAGCCAACATGACGACTTTATTTACAACACCTAAATTGTTTGTAAATTTAACTATGTGATTCGCTCCGACATAATAGGTGTTCTCACTTTGTCTGCCTGTATTGGAATTATAGATGTTGATGACGTCGCAGTCTTGTAAATTCCAGTGTGTGAGTATTTGTCTGATTATCTCCTTTGAAACCATGAAATGTTCCTCCTGTGTTAAATTGATTCTGTACGGCTTCGCAAAGCAATGAGACCGGATAAATGCTGAGGGAGAACAGTTGAATTCCCGTTTGAAGGCCTTGTAAAAACCGGAATATGATTCATATCCGTATTTTAAGGCTGTGTCAGACATGCCGGAGCCGTTCTTTATATCAAAAACAGCATACAGCAATTTCCTTCGATTGATATACGCACTCGGCGACATTCCAACATACAACTGAAATAATCTGCAAAAATGGACATATGAATAACCGACATTATTACAAAGCTCATTAATCTCAAATTCTGCGCACAAATTATCTTCAATAAAATCAAGCGCGTTTTGAATCAAATATTTGGATTCCAAATTCTTCCCTCCTTTCGCTTCACTTGCAAGTGTACATTCATTTTAGCACAGGATTACGGCAAAAACATTTCCTGAAATATCAAAAATGCAGCCGGATAAAGACTGCATTCGTATCGGACTATTGTTTTGATAAAACGTGCCAAATCACCTTTTCTGAGAATCCGCAGCATTCATATAGTGCGAGCGGGTTTGTTTTGTTATTGACCTTGCCTGAGACAGTACAGAAATCAGCTTTCCCCTTCATCCTGTGTAGCAGTTCATTAACAACAAACGTACCGAGCCCTTGTTTTCGATATTTCGGGGAAACTTGAATCCATTCCAAAATGCCTTCGCCTATGCGGGGGTCCATTTCGGCAATGCCGGTAGCAACTATATTTCCGCTCAGGCTATCTTTTGCGGCGAGCCATAGAGCGGGATTGTATACGAGATGGTTTTTGTACTCTGTCAAATCCGCTTCTGAAATGCCGCCGTCCGCATAACACTCTCCTATATGGCGGGCGAAATCAGCAACGCCAATTTCAACAGTACTGAATCTGTCCGGTAAAATAGGTTTTTGTAAGTCCTGCATACTGTGAATCAGCTTGAAATACAGTTCGTCAGAATATTCGGCGTATTTGTTTCTGTTTTGCCAGTATTCATTATCTCTAACGATTTTCAGAAAATCTGGTATCGTTACCGTTTCCGTTTTCCAGAACGGTAATGAAGAAACATTGCACGGGTCAGCTAGATAAATACCTCTGTTCATTATCATTCACAGCTTTCCAACTCCGATAGAAGCTTTTGCTTCATTTTTTCCAGCTCATCTGCTGACGGTCGATTCTTGTTGTCATACATAAGCTCGTGCGGATACCACCAAATCGGGCCGCGCTCATTGAATCCATATCCTTCCAAATCGCCAGGGCGGCGCGGATTCAGATGCCAGTGAAGATGCGCGTCTCCCATGCCAAGTAATTCATAGTTGATTTTCTCACATGGAAAAGCACGTCCCATTGCAGCGGCAACATCTGCCATTTCTGAAAGGAATTTATCCCGAAAAGGTCTGTCTAATTGATCAAGTTCTGTTTTATGTTTTTTGCACAGAAACAGCGTATAACCGTGAAAATGCTGATGATCGCCAATTACAACATAGCCGGTTTCCAACTCCTTCACGAAATATGGGTTGGTTCCATCTTTTATCATTTGAATCCGATCACAGATCAAGCACATTGATGTAATCCTCCAACTCGGTTTTATAATCTTTATCTATTGCAATCAATCCTTTGCTTGCATTCCCGAACGTAGCAAGAAATCTGTTGTTCTCACGGATCGCTGTCTCCATATCGAAGTCCGCGTCCTCGCCGCGCTGCTCGATCACGGAAGCGTGAGATCGGAGTGTTTCAAAATGGTTGCGGATGTAGTTTTCCGTCATGATAATGCAACGAAAGGTGATCTCCTTATGATATTTCGGTAAAAAATCCTTTTCCCAATCGGCGGGGACATAACAGCCCTCGACGATCAGATTTTGTTCATTTTCAATGGCGGTTTTGATGATCTCCCGAATGATCGGCCAGAGGAAGCCGGTCATTTTTTCATCGTTGTCCGGCGTGAGAGTGGTGACTCCGCTGCGGATCAGCCCCATTTTGACGTGATCCATGGAGAGATAAGAATAATGGTATTTTTCAAGGAGCTTTTGCGCGAGCAGCGTTTTGCCGGTGTGCGTCGCGCCGGTGAGCAAAATAATCATAGTGTTTTCTCCACAAATGTCGATTTGTATTGTTTATTTTCTTTCAGCAGAGAAAATATATCCGAATTCCGTTTCTGTTATTTCAAAATTTTTCAAATCCAGATAAATCCAGATATTTTTTTATATTCTCCGGATTATCGGGATAAATTCGGAGTTTTCTTGTTCCCAAATCAATGTATTCATCCTGATTTTTGTCAATTGACAAAACGAATTTGCCTCCCGGATTCAGCAAGCCATAGATCTTGTTAATTGCCTTTTGCTTTTCACTGAAATGCATAAAGGTTAGTGAAGAATAAATAACATCAAACCGGCTATCGAAATCATATTCACTGAAATCAGCACATATAAGATGGATACTGACAAAGCCTCCAAGGTGTTCCTTCGCCCGCTCGATTGTTTTCGGAGAAATATCAATACCCGTGAATTCCTCGCAAAACGGAGCGACCCTAACCGCCAGCCTGCCTGTTCCAACGCCGATTTCAAGCACGGTTTTTTCCGGACTCAGTTGCAGTTTGTCAATAAA
>JAILMJ010000023.1 GCA_024692685.1 Clostridia bacterium | reverse complement strand
ACAAATTTCCCCTCCGGAAGAGTTTTCCCGGAGGGGTTTTTAATATATGTATTCGGAAACTTATCGCTTCATTGCTCTTTTGAATTATATCTGAACGAGAGCATTGTGATATCGTCAAACTGCGGGGCTTCGCCGACGAATTCGTTTATATCATCCGAAACCGTTTCGCAGATTTCCCTGACGGATTTCACGTTGCTGTTTGTGAGTGCTTTCAGGAGTCTGTTTTCGCCGTAAAGCTCCTTGGGAACATTCTCCGCTTCGGTTACGCCGTCGGTGTAGAGGAAGAGCGTATCGCCCTTTTCGAGCTGCAGGGTGTTCACCCTGTACTTTGAGGTTTCCATTGCCGCAAGGATGAAGCCAGAGCGGGATTTGAGATATTCAACGCTGCCGTCGTTATGAATCAGGACGGGGGGATTGTGGCCGGCGTTGACGTAATTAACCTCGCCCGTGTTGATATTGACAAGGCCCATCCAGGCGGTGACAAACATATTGGCTTCGTTTGCCTCGCAAAGACCTTCATTGGCTTCGTTGAAGACCTCGCCTATGTCCTTGCCTGTTTCCGCAAGGCCTTTGAGGAGCGTCTTTGCCTTCATCATAAAGAGGGCCGCCGGAATGCCCTTGCCCGAAACGTCGGCAATGAGGATTGCAATCTTATCCTCCGCCGCAAAGAAGAAATCGTAGAAATCGCCGCCGACCTCTTTCGCGGTGCGCATAGTTGCGTAGATGTCAAACTCCGGCCTGTCGGGGTAAGGCGGGAAGACCTGCGGCAATGCCGAAAACTGAATGTTCCGCGCAAATTCAAGCTCTTTGTCTATTCTCGATTCCGCCTCTTTGATATAGCCCCTCAGGGCTACGACGGTTGCGTTGATATCGTCGGAAAGCGAAATGAACTCCTCATTCGTCCTGATATCGACGCTTTCGTTAAGGTTGCCCTTTGTAATCTTAGCAAGCGAGGCATTTATCTTGTGAATATTGTCAACAACGAGTTTCTTGACAAGGAAGTAAACCACGAAGAAGAGCGAAGCGAAGCCGAGCACCTCCATAAACACGGTCACATAAACCGAGAGGTCGCGGTTAAACAGCACATCTTCCTTAGGCTCGGCGGCCACGATATAGTAGCCCTCCGCCTGTGTGAACATACAGCAGTACGGCTTGCCGTCAATCTCATACTCAAAGCGGGTCATCGGCTTTATGCTTGAGTCAAGAGACGCGTTATCCGTTTTAATCCCCTCGGGAGCGCTTACGAGTCTGCCGTTTTCGCCTGCGATTATGATGAAGCCGTTATCGCCGATATGACGGTTTTCGGTGATGCCGTTTATACGGGAGTCAATATCCTTGATAAAGAATCCGGAGTTGTAGCCTATCTGAACGAAGCCGCCCTTTTCGAGCGCAACGCCCGCGTACTTCATAAACGCGCCGTCCTTGGACTGAGCCTGATATTTCTGAACAAACTCTTTTTCGCCGTTGTTGAGCACAAGAAATTCGGACGACTGTTTGCCCGACGACATATCAAAGCCGATGTTGTCGGCAATATTAGAGGCAACGATTATACCGTTTTTATCTATAACGTGAATTTCGGAAAAGACTTTTTTATTGTTCCCGTATATTTTGTTTACCAGGGCAGTGTCCGCTTTGCCGGCGGCGTCGATTTCACGGGCAACACGCTTTGTAATATCCAGGAGGTTTTTATCCGAGGCGCCTTCAATATCGGAAACAACGTCGTTGATACCGTTGGTAAGCCTTGACTGACAGCCGGAATATGAATTGTTGGTCTGCAAAATATAAGTGAACAGGCTTGTGAAAGCGAAGGCAAGAAGAACCACCGCCATAAGCCAGGCGCCGAAGCTCTGCGATATCGTACGATATCTTTTATCCTTCTTCTTCGTTTTGCTCTTGCCGATAATCGAAATGAAGAGCACGGCAAGCATAACCGAAAGGGAATTGACGGTTATCATTACATCGGTGCATTCCTTGACGAAGGCAAACGCCTTGTGAGGGTCAGTCATATTCGTGATGAATATCATCAGCATATGAAAAACTTCGACGACGAAGGCATTAATGAAACCGTAAAACCACGAAGGTTTTTTATTGTCGTAAACACACTTTCTCAGCATCGCGGCGAAGAGACCCGCGATTATTGTTGAAAGCGAGCAGGAAAGTCTTGTGTACTGCCCCGCGCCCCAGTAAACGGCGAACCATCTTTCAATGCCGCCGATAAGGCCGGCGATTATGCCCGCGGGCGCGCCGAAAATCAGACCTGCGCAGAGCGGAGCGGAGTCCCTTGCGTTGATTGTCGCTCCCTCAAAGGATACGCCGAATTCCGTGCCGAGGATTGCGATGACGCCGAAGATGACGCCTATTATGACCTGCCTTGTCTTATAGTCCAGCTTTCCGAATTTCGATCTTTTTTCAAGGATGTAAAGAATTACCGAAACAAGGGGAGAGAGCAAGGCGACGGGAATCAGAGTCAAGTAGTTATTCATAATCAGTTCCTTCGATGATTTTGAGTTGATTTAATGGATTAAAGGTTTTGAATCGGAGGCATTTTGCCGGTACGGGAGCCGTCGGCGAAACCGCCGCGGGCGGCGGGATTGTCTTTTAATATTTACAGTATTTTTATAACACATCGGAAGGTGATTTTCAATATGAATTTGATTATTTGCGCAAAGCGGCTTTAAATAAGAGGCGGAATATGCTAAAATAAAAAAAGAATGTATCCGGGGAGGCGGAGAGAGTTTTATGGGGAAACTGATAGCTTTAATAACCGCGGGTTTAAGTTTCGCGGCCGTGTTTTTTTCGCCGGGCACCTGTCTTTATGAGATAGACGCGGCGGACTGCGGCGAAAAGGTCGGCAACAAGGTCAGCAATGTCAATATCTGGGAGATGGGCAGGTCCTTTTATGAGCCTCAGAATTCAGAAAAAAACGATATATTTGACTTTGTTGAGTATGTCCAGCTTATGCAGTGCACCGGCGGTAACCTTGAGAGGGATTTATTCAGGAATCCGCAGGACAGCTCCGTTACTGACGACTACGATTTTGAGCGCCTTGTCAGAAACTGCCGCGGAATAATCGCAAGCGGGGCAAAGCCGACGCTTAAACTCGGAAACGTTCCCGTAAAATACTCGAAAAACTGCAAAACCGGCGGCTTCGGGGTGAATATCCTGCCGCCCGATGACTATGACGTTTACTACGACTACATTCACGCCCTCGCCGAAACCCTTGTTGATGAGTTCGGCAAAGAGGAGGTTCTTTCGTGGCATTTCTGCGTTTTCACCGAGTATGAAAATGCCGACTGGTTTATGTGTGAGAATCCGGATGACAGCGCGGAGGAATTCTGCAAAATTTACGATTACACCGCCGCCGCTCTCTGCGATGCGATAGGGGATGTTTATATCGGCGCCCACTCAATGAGCGTTACCGAGGGGCTGTGGGACGAGGGCATCTTCATAAAGCACTGCGCCGTGGGCAGAAACTTCAAAACGGGAGAGACGGGCTCGCCTCTTAAATTCCTGTCCGCTTCCTACTATGAACCCTGCGCGGGCGGAAGACGCTCGCAGAAAAGTCTTGCGGACACAATCGGCTGTCTGCGCTCACAGGCTGAAAAATACGGTCTTGAACTTGACTACGGCGTGGACGAGGGCAGACTTCTTACCGGCAGCGCCGGAAGTCAGTCGGATGAGCTGATGTCCCGCACGGTGGGTTACACCTATCAGGCGGCTTTTGACGCAAGAATATACGGCATAATGATGGATAACGACATAGACTATTTCTCTATGTGGTCATACAAATCCGACGGCCTGAACAGGGGCAACCCCACAGTCAGCTGTCACGTCGCGAGGCGGGTTTCGGAGTTCGCGGACGCTCTGAGAGTAAAGGCGAAAAAGATTAAGGGCGCTCTGCGTTTCGGCGCCGAGGCCAAGGCGTTCGCGGCGTTTGACGAAGCGGAAAACACCCTTCACATAATGGCGTACAACTATAAAAACGATATTGATTACGGCGGAAAGGTCAAGTTTAAATTCAGGATAAACGCTCCTCAGTTTGCCGACGGCGAGGTTAAAATTACCCGTTATCTCATTGACGACGGCTGTAATTACTTTGACGACTGGGTGAAGGACAGGGAGAAATACGGCATCACCGCTCAGGCCTTCTCCTGGTCGCCGGACTGCCCGAATATCGGCGCGTCGTTGATTGACAGAGACGCGAGAGAGCTTTACTATTCCTCGCTGGAAGAGAAATACGCCGTCTGCTCGGAGCTTGAGCCGGAGGTGACAGCGGGAGTAATATCCGGCGGTGAGCTTACGGTTGAGTCCGAACTCGGGGGAAACAGTGTTGTGTTTTATGAAATAAGTCAGTGATGACCGCGGCATAAGCCGCAAAATCCCCGGAAGAACAATTCTTCCGGGGATGATTTTATCCTGTTAAACAGCCGGCACTGACTGAAGGCCTGAAAAAGTCCGCGATTCCGTTACCGGAGTTTGCGTTACGCCAGAGCCTGTTTGAGCACTTCGAGGTTGCTCTGCATAATGCTCAGATAAGAGGCCCCGTTTCCGACATCCCGGCTCGTAGTTGACTGCATGGAGTTGAGAACAAGAACGGTCGCGTCTTTTGAGGCGGTGTTTTCAATTATGGTATTTGCGAGTTTGCGGTCGCTGTTATCGATGACCATCACATTTTTAAGGCCGAGCTCGTCAATCTTTGCGGACAGGAAGGATACGGTTTCAAAGCTTGCCTCGCTCTCAGCCGAGCAGCCCGAAAATGCGGCATAGTATTCAAGACCGTAGTCATCAACGAGATACCTGAACGGGAATCGGTCGCCAAAGAGAAGAGTCTTTGTCGATGCCGTGTCAACCGCCGCTTTATATTGCGAGTCAAGGTCGGCAAGCTGTTTGTTATAAGCCGCGGCATTGCTGAGATAAGTCTGCTTGTTTGCGGGGTCCGCTTCGCCGAGCTTCGCGGCTATTTCATCAACAAGTACCTGCGTGTTTCGCAGCGAAAGCCAGACATGTTCATCCATTTCCGCTTCTTCGTGTTCCTCTTCGTGACCGTGGTCTTTTTCATGCTCGTGCTCCTCTTCATGCTCCATACCTTCAACCGTTTCTTCCTCTTTTACGGAATCGCCGAGCGTTTCGAGAAGGTTTATGACGGTCATATCCTTATTGGTTCTGTTTGCCAGCGCGTCTTCAGCCCAGCCGTCGCTTTCACCGCCGACGTAAATAAACAGATCGCAGTTTGACAGTTTCATAATGTCGGCGGCGGTAGGCTGATAGGAATGAAGATCGACGCCGCTGTCAAGGAGCATGGTTATTTCCGCGTTATCCGCTTTATCTCCCATTATCTGACGGACCCAGTCGTATTCGGGGAAAATGGTGGTCACAATGCTCAGCTTTTCCGCCTGAGCTGTTTCGCCCGTTTCTTCCGCGGGCTTTTTCGCCGAGCAGGAAGTCAGGATAAATGCCCCCGTAATAAGGCATATCACTGCAAAAATCGCTATTGTTTTTTTCATTATTACTCAATCCTCCGATTAATCGTATTGCACAGGGCGCAGGCCCCGTTTGTTTATTGAATGAACGGAAGGTTTAATCCGAAAGTTTTATTTTAAGATCAATCAGTGTTTTGCTTAATGAAAGGCAAACAGCCGCGCAGGTCAGAAGAACAACAGCCGATATTAAAGCCGCCGTCAATCCGGGAGTATCCGGACCGGAAGAAAAACGCCTGAAAAGATTGACGCATATACTTATCTGACGGCAGATACAGCAGTTGCCGTGTGCGCACTCGTGATCCGATTCAAAAACAACAAAGAATACGGAAAAGGCGATGCCTGCAAGCATCAGAACCGCAAGCAACAGCGCAGCCGTTTTTTTATGTTTAAACGTTATTCTCCCTCCCTTCAGCCGGATTGTGTTTATCTGCATTTATCGCAGGTGCCGTAAATGGTTGTTTCGCCGATATCGGTCATAAAATCCGAGGTGTCGTTGATGAGCTCCGCGATTTTTCCGGAGACGTTCTCCTGCAGATGCACGGTTTTCCCGCACTTGGTGCAGGTTATGTGAAAATGGTTATGGCAGGCTTCTTCGCCGAGATAGCGGAAATACGCCTCGTTTTTGCCCTCAACGGAGCATCGCTGAACCAGCTTTTCCTTTTCAAGCGCGGCGATGTTGCGGTAAACGGCGCTTTTGCTTATGCCCGAATCCCTGACGCCCTGATAAATCATTGCCACGGTCAGGAGCTTATCGGAATTCTTTTTAAGAAAATCTCCGAGGATTTCACGTTGTTTTGTAGCGTACATTGCTCTGCCTCTTTTTACGAATTTGCGAATCATTCGCAGTTATCATACACCGATAAGCTTCCCGTGTCAAGGGCGGTTTTGCGAAAAAACGCCTGAAACGAAGGAAATGAGGGCGATTCGGCGATAATACTTGCAAAAAAAATAAATGTGTGATAACATAGCAATACTTCAGAACGATGATGTTATATTATTTATAACCTATACAGGAGGAAGATTATGAAAGCGACAGGAAAACTGATTTCGATTATACTTGCCCTGCTGATGCTCACGGGCATTGTGTCCGTTATGGGTATGACCGCAAGCGCCGGCGGCGCCGGCGGCGACTTGGATATTCATAAATCCGGCACTTTCACCTACTCGCTCATTGGTAAAGAAAATAATGAAGCCGAAATCTGCGGAGTTACGGATTTCTCCGTTTCGGAGCTTGAGATTCCCTCTTCGATAGACGGACATACCGTTACGTCAATCAGCGGAATTGATGAAGACAGCAGATTTTCGGGATGCAGACGTCTTCAGAAGGTTACCCTCCCCAACACTCTCACCTTTATCGGAAGCGACGCGTTTTCCGGCTGTGCTTCCATCACGGAAATAACAATTCCCAAGGGCGTTAAGAGGATACGCAACAGCGCTTTCGAAAACTGCACCGCTCTTTCAAGCGTAACCTTCAATTCGGATCTTGAAGAAATTTATTTCGATGCGTTTAAGGGCTGCAAGGCGCTGAACAAAATTTCCTTACCCGACGGCATTAAAGATATCGGTTACGACGCGTTTTCCGACACCGGTTTCAGCGCTTCCGCTGCTAACTGGGACGGCTCGGTTTTATACTCGGGTAAATACCTGCTCTCAACGGTTCAAAAAAATGTGACCGAGGAATATACCGTCAAGAACGGTACGACACTCATTGCCGACAGGGCGTTTATGGGCTGCACAAAGCTCAAGAAGGTTGACCTCGGCTCGGCGATGAAGTATGTAGGAGATGAAGCGTTTTATTTCTGCACCGGCCTTACAACCGTCACGATACCCGCGAGCGTTGTTGAAATCGGCGCCGGCGCGTTTATCGAATGCAGATCCCTGACCGACGTCAACTACGGCGGAACCGAAGAACAGAGGTCAAAAATCGATATCAGCATTCAGAATGAAAAACTGACCAATGCCACCTGGCATTACAGCGCGGCCCAGTCAGGCGGATTCAACCTTGCCTCCATACTGAATATGCTTATGTCGCTGTTCAGTTCAGTCACTAATAACGGCAATCAGAACCAGAACGGAACAGGCAGTTTTGACATCTCCGCCCTCGTCACCGCGGCGCAGGCAATTATCCAGCTTGTTTCAACCCTTGTTTCGTCGATGAGCAAATAAATCCGTAAAAATATTTAACCCGGACATTTCCTTTACGGAGGTGTCCGGGTATTTTTTATTTATGATATCTGTATTTCCGCGAGTGAGAAGAACGGCTGTCACCACTTGCAGCCGGAGTTGTGATAAGGAGTGCCGACAAAGCCTATCTGGGTGAAATCGTCCATATTGTGACGGATGATAAAGTCGATATAGGACTCAATCTGCTTTGCGGTCAGGCGGTAACCCGCGGCGTTAAGATGGCCGCCCATATAGAAAGAGCGGCGGAAGGCCTCATCGTGCGCGGGAGCGTAGGTGTCAAGGTCTATCACGTAGCTGAACGGGAAAATGTCTGTCAGAGCGTACATCAGTTCCGTGTGGCCGGGAGAGAGGCTGCCGTTTTCATTCTTCGGCATTGTGACAAAAAAGAACCGCGCTTTCGGCGAAATCTCAAGAAGCCGCTGAACGATGCCGCCGTAATACCCGGCAAAGGTATCCGCGTTTTTGCTCCGGTCGTTCAGGTCGATATCCGACACGCTTCCGATTTCCTGACCGCAGTTGATGATGTCATTGACACCGAGCGCAATGATATATGCCTGACAGGCCTTGTCCGCGTCCCAGAAGCCGTTTTCTTCGGCAAAGGACTGCATATATTCTTTCGCGGTCATTCCTCCGCGGGAAAAATTGTAAACTTTGCACCCGCAGTCACGGGCTATGAACTGCCCCCACGAGTAGTCGAAAAAGTCGTGGTAGCCCTTGTTGCCCTCCGCGTCTTCGGACTCGAATTCACCCGACGCCATGCTGTCGCCCACACAGCCGATTGTGCGCAGAATTGAGCAGTATCCGCCGTCCTGCGCAAAGGACGACAGAGGAGTTTCATCCGGGCTGCCGATGCTGTAATACTTTTGTGTCATATCCATAGTGCGGTTCTCCTTTGAGGCGCGCCGTTCAGCCGGCGGCGAACGCCGTTTCCAGATATTGTTTCATCATTTCCGATGCCTTTTCCGCGGCTCCGGGGTCTTTGTCAAGGGCGTGGCCCGAGTTTTCGTAAGTGATAAGACAGTGGGGAACATTCATTCCGTCAAGTCTGCGCAAAAAGGTCAGGGAGGATTCATAAGGCACAAGGTCATCGTGCCTGCCGTGGCATATCCCAATCGGGAAAGAAGCGTTCCCGGCGTAAGTGAGAGGCGATATTTCCGCCAGCGCTCTGAGCACAGGCTCCGAGCGGCGGTTTTGCTGAGTTATTTCCACACCGCAGCAATGGGAGAGCAGCGCGTTTTTCCATTCCTCAAATTCATCGGCCAGGCCCGCAAGAAAATCCGGAGCGGTGAGGTCCGTCGGAGGGCAGTAAGCAAATACCCCGGCAGGCGGCAGGGGGGAAGAATCACGCCGCGTCAGGGCATAGAGCAGGGCAAGATGAGCGCCCGCGGAGCTTCCCGACAAAAACGATTTATCCGTATTAAAGCCGCGGGAAACGCAGACGCGTTCAGCCTCCGCCAGGGCGCGGTCAATGTCGTCCAGCTCGTCGGAAACGCTGACGGTATCCGAAACAAAGCGGTAGTTCATTGACGCGCACAGATAACCGAGCCCGCTCAGGTAACGGGCGTCGGCGGAGTGATCGCTTTTATCTCCCTGCGTCCAGCCGCCGCCGTGAATAAAGAGGACAATGCCCGACCGGCTCAGCGGAGCGGAAGGAATATAAAGATCCATTATTCGGCGCTCGTGCCCGCCGTAGGCATGGTTTTCGATAATCGCGGTATCGTTCATCTTAGTTTACCGTCGTTCGGGAGAGTTTTACGCCGGAACCGGCGTTTTGCATATCCGCTGAATAATTATTCAATCAGCCGCCGTCCCGCCCTGATTTGCGTCCGCGGAGCGCAGGGCAAGAGCGAGCCCGGAGATAAGGTCGTTATAGTGCTCAGGGAAGCTGTTTGAGCCCGTCGCGTATATGGTTGTGCCGTCAATAAGAGTTGCCTCAAAAATGAAGGTGCTGCCGTCAAGCGCATCGGGGTCTGAGCCTGTGAAGCCGTCCCAGCTGCTGACATCGCATTCATTCAGCAGACCGGCAACGGTGCGGTAAAGGGTTTCATCGCCTTCAACGGCAATCTCGTCCCGCCTTTCCTCCTTATCGGAAGAGCCGGAATAAAGGGCGAGATAGTTTGACAGTTTCACGCCGTCTCCGGTATTGACCGCCTCATAGACATTCTGACCGGCTCTCATATCCTGAATGGAGAGGCGCAGGGATTGGAAGCCCGTCATTTCAAGCGGGGAAACACGGTATTTGCTGTCCACATAAAGCCATTCGTCACGGATTGTGTTGGTTATATCGCACCAGGGCAGAAAGGTCGTCACAAGTATGTGAGCCGCCCCGGGGTGCCGCCCCGTGAAGGCGTAGATGGTGTTATAGGACTGCATACCGTCGCCCTCGGAATCAAAATGCTCGGTATACTCGGAGCAATGGACGTTTTCCTTTGTGTATTCGATATCCCACTCGGCGCCTGATATTTCGTTGCCGCAGTTGATTCTGTATTCGCCGTAGTAGGGAGTGGGCTCCGTAACATTGCCCCTGCGGTCAACCTCAAGGGTGATAACATAGACATTGTCAGCGTCGGAAACCGTCTTGCCCTCTTCGCACCTGTAAATCGTGACATTCGTTTTGCCGCTGTTGACACCGGTAAAAATAACTGCCGGTTTGCCTTTTTCAGTGCTGCCGAGAGTGTGTGTCACAATATCCTGCGTTTCATATTTGACATTCCAGGTCTTTTCGCCTGCATCCTCAAGGATGAAGGTGTATTGTTTGCCGTTGAGCGGACGCTTTTTTCCGCATGAGGAGAAAAATCCCATAATAGTCACCACCGATAATATTAAACATAATAATCTGCGCAAAGCAACAACCCCACCATTCGTTTCAGATTTGTTTATCGGAAAAATCCGTGAAATCAATATGTTTGCCGCAGTGTCACGGTATTTTCCGATAAAAGTCACGCACTGATATTTATATTATACTTTCCGCGCAGGCAATTTGCAATGCCGTTAATGAGGAAAGAGCTTTATTTTACGCGGTAAAGCATTACGGCAGCTCCCGGAGCTTCGCTCACGGTGAGGTTTATGCCTCCGTCCATCAGCGCTTCGCCGGTTTCGGTTATTATGTCCGCGGGCGAATCAACGCTGTAAACCTCGTAAGATTTTTCGCGCGCAAGGCCGTTGAAAACGAGTTTAAAACTGTCGGACGCGGTGTTTTCGCGCCTGTATATCAGCGCGGCGCCCTCATCTTCCGAGCCGAACTGCATCGCGAGATACTTTGACGGGTCGGCGCCGCCATAGGCGAGCGGATAATAATTCAGGGTCATATATTCGCTTATTTTTTTATATGCGGTAAATTCTTCGGGGTCCGGGTCATAAACGGACTGGTGTGTGAGTATGCCTGTTCTGGAAGCGTACCGCGAATGAAAATATCTGTTTGTGCCGGAATAAACGAACCAGCAGGAGAGGCCGTAGGTCATGGACTGGGTTGCCTCGAGCACGTCCTCTTTTATTGTTCCGTCGGCATTGCCGCAGTTATAGTCGCTGCGCCAGAGGGGAATACTTCTGCGTGTCATCTCTATATCGAGCCTCTTGCCGCCGCTGGCGCAGTTGTCGATTATCAGGCCCTCCACATTTTCGCAAAGGGTGTCAAGGTAGCGGTAAAGATTCGTGACATATCTGTTTTCGCAGATTCCTTCGCGCCCGCCGTAGAGCTCCCTGTCCGCCTTTCTCCAGTATTCGAGTGGAGTGAAGTTGAAATCCTGGCGGTACATTGTCACGCCGTTATCAGTCATTGCTTTTGAAATATAGGCGGCAAGGAAATCGCAGGCCCCGTCCTCGGCAAGATTCCAGAGCAGGTTGTCGTCTCTCTGAACTATCCAGCCCTGGTGTTTCATTCCTTCGTTATAGAGGACGGTGTTTTCGCGCACTCTTTCCGGCTCAAACCAGAGCAGGAATTTCTTGCCCTTTGCGGCCATAGCGTCCGAGAGCGGCTTTAGTCCGTCGGGAAAGCGCTTTTTATCGGGCACCCAGTTGCCGACTCCGTCATACCAGCCTTCGCTGTATTCATACCAGCCGGCATCCATCCAGAAGTAATCGATGCCGCTCATAACAGCAGGGTCTATGGAGTTGACCTTGTCGATAAGTTCGCCGCAGGTGAGGGTGCTGAATTCGTTCGCGATGACGAAGCCGTTCAGGGGTCTGACGGATTCGGGATAAACGCAGTCCTTCTCAAATCTGCGGAAGTTGTTGAAGCCTTTGAGGGCATTTGAGCCCGAATAGAAGGACACAACCATCAGAGGGGAGCGTATTTCTTCGCCGGGTTCGAGGAAGGCATTGAAAAACTCCTGTTTCGCTTTGATTTTAACGCCTGTGAGCGTTTGACGCAGGGAGGTGTACCATTGACCCGTCCATCCCGTGGCGACAACGGCGCCGCCGTTTTTGCCCGAAATATTGAAATAGGGCAAAAAGGAACCGCTCCTGCCTCCGTTGGCATTGAAAACCATGGGAAAGGGGCTTACCGCCGACCTCATAAGCTCAAAATCATCCGCGGCGGGGGCGCTTCCCCGGCTGAAATATACCGATGAATCTCCCGTGTCAAGCACACAGTCCGCGGCGTAAAAATTCTTTATGACGGGCGAGTTTGTGTCGCCGGTGTTTTTGATTGAGACACACCACTCGCAGCTCGCGTAGTCCTCATAGATTGTCGCGGTAACCGTCGCTTCAAGGGCGTTTTCTCTGTTTCTGAGGCTGATCAGGGAGGTTTTGCCGTTTCTGTATTTTCCGGCCTGCGCGCTTTCGGGCAGGATGTTTATCTCCCAGTCCGAAAGATTCTTCCTGAAGCTTTTGCCGCCTGCCGTGAAATCATAGGCCGGATTTTTATCCGTGAGTATATTCTCG
>JAILMJ010000022.1 GCA_024692685.1 Clostridia bacterium | reverse complement strand
GGAAAGATTGTTTACCGCGTCGAGAACTATGGCTATTGAATGACTCAGCATGCCGATTGCCGCCTTGAACGCGGCAAGAAAAATATTTGCCAGAATACCGATAACACTTGTTCTGACAATCGTTTTATCGCGGCCCGTTTTACCGGTGGCTTCCGCGGTTTCGGTTAATAATTCTGATTCGTTCATATTTGTCTCCTCTAAACAAAGACCTGCCGGGCAAACGCTCCGACAGGCCCTGAATCAAACCGTAATCAATAGTTTTCCGCGTTGACTTCGAAGTAGCTCTGAGGATGTGCGCAGACGGGGCATACATCGGGCGCCTTTGTGCCGACAACGATGTGTCCGCAGTTGCGGCATTCCCATACCTTGACTTCGCTCTTTTCAAATACCTTCGCGGTTTCAACGTTATTGAGAAGCGCGCGGTATCTTTCCTCGTGATGCTTTTCGATTGCGGCTACTCCGCGGAATTTCGCGGCAAGTTCGGGGAAGCCCTCTTCCTCGGCGGTCTTTGCAAAACCGTCATACATATCGGTCCACTCATAGTTTTCGCCGTCCGCAGCTGCGGCAAGGTTAGCGGCGGTGTTTCCGATACCCTTGAGTTCCTTGAGCCAGAGCTTTGCGTGCTCTTTTTCGTTATCCGCAGTCTTGAGGAACAAAGCGGCTATCTGCTCATAGCCCTCTTTCTTCGCTACCGAAGCGAAATAAGTGTACTTGTTTCTCGCCTGTGATTCGCCGGCGAAAGCGGTCTGAAGGTTTTTCTCGGTCTGAGTGCCTGCGTAGGGATTGGCGTCCACTTTAACAAGCTTGTCGCCTGTTGCCTTGCAAACGGGGCAGACTGCTTCTTCTCCGTCTTTGACGTCAAAGATTTTTCCGCAGACGAGACATTTGTATTTTGCCATAATTCATTTCTCCTTTGGTCATAGATTTATTAAGTGTATTATATTTATTTTATATTCATCTGCAGTTGTTGTCAAGAAAATTTATTAATTAATTCTTTCATTATTTAAAATAACTGTTTGCGTAATCGCCGTAATGGGTGTACAATAATGTTGAATGAAACGAGATGAGGCGGGGCGGATAATACCATGAAAGTTGAAAACAAAACATTTGACAGAGAAAGAGCTCTGTATAATATAAAGGATTCCGACATTGAAAACTGCGTGTTCGCGGGCCCCGCGGACGGCGAATCGGCAATGAAGGAAGCAAGGAACATCAATGTTTCCTCGTGCAGTTTTTCACTGCGTTATCCCCTCTGGCACGTTGAAAAATTCACGCTGACAGACTCCAAAATGAATGAACTCACACGCGCCGCCGTCTGGTATTCGTCGGACGGGAAAATAAAGAACTGTCTTCTCGGCGGAATAAAAGCGGTGCGCGAATGCAGCCGCATAGACATTGACTCCTGCAGAATCGTTTCGCCCGAATTCGGCTGGAAGTCAAGCGATATAACACTCAAAAACTCCTCCGCCGAATCGGAATATTTCTTCTTTGACAGCGAAAATATCCGCCTTGAAAACATCAGGATGACGGGAAAATACTCCTTCCAGTATGTCAGAAATCTCGAAATCGACAGCTGCGAATTTGACACGAAGGACGCTTTCTGGCACGTCAGAAACGCGACGGTCAGAAACAGCGTCATCAGGGGCGAATATCTCGGCTGGTATTCCGACGGGCTGACGCTGATAAACTGCAAAATCACCGGCACACAGCCGCTGTGCTACTGCAGAAACCTGAAGCTTGTCAACTGCACAATGGAAGGCGCTGACCTTGCGTTTGAGTATTCCGACGTTGACGCTCAGGTTACAAGCGAACTGATTTCCGTCAAAAACCCGAAATCGGGAATAATCAGGGCAAAAGCCATCGGCGAAATAATAAACGACGCCCCGGCTTACGAATGTGATTGTGAGATAATAACGGGGTAAACAATGAAGAATGAAAAATGAAGAATGAATAATTGCGGTTGCCGACTGGTGTGGTCAGGACATAGGTAAGCCCGGAGGCTCAGGACATAGGTAAGCCGGTGATAAATACAGGTAAGTCTTGTCAAGGTGGAGATTGCTGTGCAATACAACCTTGACAACGAGGGAAAGATATAATTGAACAAGAGGCGTAAGCACAAATGTGCTTACGGCTGATATTAAGATTTTAACTCGTTTAAAGGATAAAAACAAACAGAATCCATATCCAGCGTTCCAAGCAAAAAATCAGACAAAAAGACATCAAAAGAGTTGGAATCGGCAATGGGTTTCAATCCAACCTGCAAACCGCGAAGAGCATAACCTATGACAGGTCTCAATCCTTTGACAATAATTGTGCCTGCGTTGTTGACTTTTCGCACTTGAAAGCCGGGAGGGTATTCTATCTCATCATAATCACCTAAATATTTTCTGTCGGATTTGACGTAGATTTCATCCGGCGTTTTCATGTTGATTGCTTCGTTTGGCCGCACAGAGTTGTATTCTTTTACCCAGCAATCAATCACAACTTGATTTGCACGGATGCCTCCCGGAACTTTACCCTCTATCTCCTTTGCCATATCAGCATGCATTCTTTCAAGAGAACCGTTTTGACCGGGACAGCCTTTCATTGATCTGTCAGGAAGAATTCCGAGAGTTATCCACCAAGCAGAAAGATTTGTCAGGTTGAGCAATCCGTTTGGCGCAGCAAAAGGACTGCCGTTATCACTGTGTATAACTTTGGGAAGTCCATATTTTTCAAAGAGTTCAGTCATAACAGTACGAACGGCTTCTGATGACTTGGATGTCATAAGTTTGGCACACAGTATTTTCCTACTGTATCTGTCTCTGACAGTAAACGGTTCACATATTTCGCCGTTTGATTTCCACCAACCCTTAAAATCTATACACCAAACATCATTTGGAACTTCAGCTTTGATTTGTTGTTGCAACCTTGTACATTCAGGTGAACAAGGCTTACGAATCCTTTTCTTTTCAACAAGACCGGCTTTTTCAAGAATTCGTTTGACACTTGAAAGAGAAGGAACATCTTTTTCAGGATAAGCTTTGGCGTAAAGCTCACGGATTTTCTTTGGGCCCCAAGCATTATGCGCATTTTTCAAACAAATGAGCTCTGCTGCAGTATCACCGTCTATTTGATTCGGTGAGTTGTCGGGTCTGCGTGATTTCTCATACAATCCAAGCTTTCCCTGCTCATAAAAGCGTTTCTTCCACTTATGCCCGGTTTTTTCCGAAATACCGAATTCATCACATAAGTGTTTGAATGGCTTTTCATTTTCAAGCATCGCTTTGATAAACATTTCTTTTTGTTCCATTTTATCGGTTTCCTTCCATGGCATATTTGTCGCCTCCCGGCTTCAATTATACCATAGGACTTACCGATGTCCTGAACCTGCACTTACCGATGTCTTGAACCTAAACACTTACCGATGTCCTGAACCCGGACA
>JAILMJ010000115.1 GCA_024692685.1 Clostridia bacterium | reverse complement strand
GAGGTTTTGCCGTTTCTGTATTTTCCGGCCTGCGCGCTTTCGGGCAGGATGTTTATCTCCCAGTCCGAAAGATTCTTCCTGAAGCTTTTGCCGCCTGCCGTGAAATCATAGGCCGGATTTTTATCCGTGAGTATATTCTCGTTGAACCACCTGCGGCATTCCTCTTTTTCCTCTTCGGAGATTTCAAACATCTCCGCGCCGGCGCGGTCAAATCCGAAGTCCTTCTCCGAGGTGAGGCCCAGACCCGCTCTGTCCACAAACATTTTGAAGTTTGAATCATAGACCGAAAAGGACGATACGATCATAAGCAGAGACTGAAGCAGACAGAAAACCATCTTGAACTTTAACAAGGCACACCCTCCATAACAAATGTATTATACTTAATTTTATAATATTGACCGTTAAAAATCAAGAGGCCCGGAAGAGGGAGGCGAAAGAAGCCCGCGCGTTATGTTTATTATCTGCATAAATATACGGCAAGTCCTTGACTTTTAACAGCGGATATTTTATTATGTAAACAGTATCGGGAGCTGACGCGCCGCTTGTATTCCGACAGGGGGGAGGGCGCCCGTCAGGGAGATAAATCTTAATTTCAGCCGCCGGAATCCCGACGGCTGTTTTGAACATTAAAAGGTCAGAATGACAGACAGAACCGGAGCAAATTGTTATGGATAAGATAATCAGTCTGATAACCTCGGTTATCCTCACGCTGAGCACCGTGATATCCCTCATACCGGATATTGCCGGCACGGTTAAATCGTATTCGCCCGAAAGCGGGGACGTTAAGCTCAGCTGTGTCGTGATGTCCGATACCCACGCGGACGGCGACCCGTTCCGTGACAGAAATGATAAACTCCGCAGAATCTTCGCGGGGGTAAGCGAGTGCGAGCGTGAAACGGACGCGATACTCAATATCGGAGATATCACAAACTCCGGCTCCGCGAGCGAATACCGTAATTTAAAGCGCATCGAAAAGGTTTACTGCAGGGTTAAAAACACGGTTGCCTGCCTTGGCAATCACGACTCCTGGAATCAGAGCTCGGATCCCGATTACGCAGAGGCAAAGCGCCTGTTTCTCGGTTATATCGGCTCCCACGGCATACAGAGCGAAGAGGTTTATTACTCAACAGTCATAAACGGATATCATTTTATCTGCCTTGGCACCGAGGACATCGACCACGAAGAGAACCTGCCCGTCTATTCGGAGAAACAGCTCGGCTGGTTTGACGCAGAACTCACCGCGGCGAAGGAGAGCGGACTGCCCGTATTTGTGCTCTGCCACAGACCGCTTGCCGGGCACAACGGAATTCAGACTTCGTCCGTACCGCAGCGGGTTGATGAAATCCTAAAAGCGCATTCGTCGGACGGCAAACCCGTTGTTATTTTCAGTGGGCACTGTCACAGCTTTACTCCCGAATGCTTCGAGCGTGACGGAAATCTCTGTTATATGAACCTGCCGAGCATTCAGTATAACGACGAAACAGAGTATGAATGCAACGACAGCGGCGGCCTCGGTTTCGCTATGGAAGTGAGCGGGGACAGAATCGTTTTCAGGGCGAGGAATTTTATAACGGACAAATGGATTGACGGTTACAGATATGAGGTGAATTTTTAAAATATACGCAGTTCCGGCCGCGGCCGGACGGGAGGGATTATGAAGAAGAGAATATCAATACTTGTTTCGCTTATTCTCGCTGCCTCTTTACTTTTTTCCGCGGGAGGCATAACGGCATTTTCCACGAGCGGAAAAATCAGCAGGGATATTATCGCGGTCACAGGCGGTATCGCGGAAAGGATTGAGAGCGAAGGAGCCGTTCTGCTCAAAAATGAGGACGGTTTTCTGCCTATAAAGGGCACGAAAATAAATGTTTTCGGCGTTTGCTCCGCTTTTCCGTATATCGGAGGCACCGGCTCGGGCTGCACAACCTCCGACGACCCGGTCTGGTTTTATGACGCGCTCGACGAAAAAGGGATTGAATACAACAGTGAGCTCCGCGGTCTTTATGAGAAAAACGGCGGCAGAAGCGACCTGCCCTATGTTGACCACACGATAGTCAACAACCTCATCAACATCGCGCTTCTCAGAAACGCTCCCGATGAGATGAATCCCTCGAAGCTCACGCAGAAGATAATTGATAACGCGGTCAGCTTCTCGGATACCGCCGTCATCATCATCGGAAGGACGGGCACCGAGGGCGGCGACCTCAAAAAAGAAATGCTCAGACCCGATGACAAGGAAAAGGCGATGATAGACAAGGTCTGCTCCGCTTTTGACAATGTTATTGTCATCTTCAATACGGGCAATGTTGTGGAGATGGGCTGGACGGATGAATATGACAGCATAAAGGCCGTGCTTGAGGTCTGGATACCGGGCGAATTCGGCTTCAGGAGCGTCGCGGACATCCTGACGGGCGCGGTAAATCCCTCGGGCAGACTCTGCGACACAATCGCCTACAGCATCGACGACTACCCTTCAACGGAGTGCTTCGGCAGTTACGAATTTTCCGACGGCTCCGGCAATTATGTTGAATACAAAGACGGCATCTATGTCGGCTACAGATATTTTGAAACCATGGCTAAGGATAAGGTGCAGTATCCGTTCGGCTACGGTCTTTCCTACACAACCTTCACCCAGAGCATAACCGGCCACACGGAAGACGGGGAAAACATCACCCTTAATGTGAACGTGACAAACACGGGCGAAGCCGCGGGCAAGGACACCGTTCAGGTTTATTACAGCGCTCCCTACACTCCGGGCGGAATTGAGAAGAGCGCGATCTGCCTTGCCGCCTTTGACAAAACGCCTCTTCTTGCCCCGGGCGAAAGCTGCGCGATTGAGATAACCTTCCCCGTCAGGGATATGGCGTCCTACGATTATCTCGGGCGCGAGGCCTATGTGCTCGAAAAAGGGGATTATGAGATAATTCTCGGCAAGAATGTCAGGGAGCATTATGAATCCTTCACCGTCACCTTTGACGAGGATATTGTTTATAAAACCGACGCCGTGACAGGCACAGAAATAAAGAACCTGTTCGGCTTTGCGGACAGCAAATGCGCCTATCTTTCGAGAAACGACCCGCAGGGCACCTTCCCGGTTGAGAGCGAGCTTAAAAAACCGGAGACCGTGAAAACGGCGGACGAATATCCGGAGCCCGTGAAAGAGGGGGAAAAGCCGGTCACGGGAGCGAAATACGACAAAACAATCACCCTCGCCGATGTGGCGCAGGATGACACTCTCTGGGAAAAATTCCTTGACCAGTTCACCCTCGATGAACTCATCAAAATGGCTGTTCACGGCGGCTATCAGACCTACGGCATAGAGCGGCTCGGTGTTCCTCAGACCATGGATGACGACGGGCCTCTGAGCGTCAAGGGAAGAAACGGCACCGTTTTCAGCGACAGCGGAACGGCCTATCCCTGCGAGGTGTGCGTCGCGTGCACCTGGAATACAGACCTTGCCCGTGAAATGGGAGAGGGAGCCGGAACGGAAGCCGCGGATATGGGCGTCGATGTCTGGTACGCGCCGGCGGTCAACATTCACAGAAGCCCCCTCGGAGGCAGAAACTACGAGTATTATTCCGAAGACCCGCTGATTTCGGGCAAAATTGCCGCGGCTGTGGTGAACGGCTGCAAATCAAAGGGCCTTGTCACAACCATAAAGCATTTCGCCCTCAACGACCAGGAAACGCACCGCAACGGCGGCAACATTTTCTGCAACGAGCAGGCGATGAGAGAGATTTACCTCAGAGCGTTTGAGATTCCCGTTAAGGAAGCGGGGACCATGGGTATGATGTCCGCCTACAACAGGATAGGCGGCTATTGGTGCGGCGGCTGCTCGCCTCTGCTCAACGGCCTTCTCAGGGATGAATGGGGCTTCGGCGGTTTCGTTGTTTCCGATTATTCGTCAAATCTTTTCTTCGGCACCTATATGAGCCCCGTGCTCGCGGTTTATAACGGCAACGACGTGCTGCTCAACGG
>JAILMJ010000095.1 GCA_024692685.1 Clostridia bacterium | reverse complement strand
AGCGGATAATGCTTATATGGATACCGGCGACAAAGAATGGCTTGAAAAGAGCAAAGAAGAAAAGAAACTTATTGAAAAAGCCGAAAAGGAACTCAAAGCCATAAACAATCTGAGTAAATACAGCAAAGATGCCCGTGACTTCATAAAAGAGATATATGAACTCCGTGATATTTGGGTTGAACTTCAGGGAACACCCGAAGGAAGAACAAACATAATAAGAAGTTTTATTGAAAGGATTGAGGTTACTGACGATAAAGATGATCCTGACAAGTATAAACTGAAACTGTATATCAAAGCGGATCCGGAATCTAACGCATCGACAGAACTTGACGTAGCAGTCAATCTTAAAGTTCAAGATTGCCTCGCTAAGGTCCACCAAACGGGCATTGGACGAACACGCTTTATTTCAGAGACGGCTTTGCCGTCCGTGTGTTGCGCTGATGCAAGTCAGAAAAGCAGTCGGGGTTTTACTCCGGCTGTTTTTCTTATAATAAAATATTGCCGCCGATATAAAAGTAATCTCTTATGCCGGCGGCTTTTAACAGTTATATTCCTGAAGTTTCTTCATTTTCTTCCGAATAGTATTCTCTCAATCGAGGCAGAATTGACCGTGCGAAAGAATCGGCAATCGTTTTAGAAATACGAATGTCGGATATTTTTTCTGCTTCTTCGGTTTCATAACCCAGGATTTCATACCATTGTTCGGGTGTGAGTTTTTGCATTAAATGTCTTTGCGTGATTTGTTATTTCGATCGTATATCACCCTCCTTTCTCCAGTTATAGTTTGTTACGATCTTTGCCTTTGCTTTAATCTTTTATTCAATTGTAATAATCGGGTCTGACCTCAGCATAATTAAACGTGTAATCACCTCCGTTTCAAAAAAATATTGTTTTTTCGTTTTCCTCACATCTCCCTTCCTTGAGTTTTTGTTCTCTGCCGGTGTTCGTTTTCATCGGCAATTGTTTGTTTTTTAGTATTCAGTCTGGCGATAACAGATTCTTTGACAGGCTTCTTGATTTCTTCTTGTTTCGCAGGGTCGGAGAACACTTTTGCAAGCTTTTCGTTTATTCTCTCCGTCATACCTCTGAATCTTTGCAACAAACCCGTGAAGAGATTTTTTGAAATCTTCCTCACGGGTTCCGAATTTTTGGGGTTATTTATGATCGAACTACCGTATTCCTCAATCAAGGCAAAATCTTCATTCCTTGTTTCTTCACGGACTTTTTCGGTTACAACCTCTACCGCTTTTTCATAAGCAACCTCGGCAAATCAGTTAAGATGAGCGGGCCCTTCGCCGTCGCCGAGGGTGAGACGAGAAACTATTACGCCTGCCTTATAGCGGACGCCACCGCCTGCTGCTCTCAGGGTATCGAATTCCTGCCGACGGTAAAGGTCAATTATCCCGGCGATTTTCCGCCCGAGGGGACTGATATCACCGTGACCGGTATTTTTGATACCTACTATGAAGGGCAGACAGATTCTTCCAGCTTAAAGACGCGAGCGTATATTACGCCGCCTGAGTTTATCAAATAAAAAATCTGCATAAAATAAAGAATTCCGGCGCAATAAAAGCACCGGAATTACAACTGCGATTTATTAAATCGTTTCTGTCAATATTTTTCCATTGAGTCAACCGAAAGAACGAATACCGTCGCTCCGCCTACGGAAACATCGTTTGCGAGCGCACCCTCGGCAAAGCCTCTTCCGAAGGATTCGGTCGTTACCGCCTCGTGGGTCCTCGTCCTCGAATATTTGGCCACTATCTGCTTGGCTGTATCCACTCTTTCATCCTCGGTGCCTATGAGAAGCGTAGTGTTGCCCACCATAAGGAAACCGCCTGTAGTCGAAAGCTTCGTTACCGTGAAATTCTCCTTTGTGAGCGCTGAGGCTACCACGGCGCTGTCGTCATTATTCACTATTGCAATAATCAGTTTCATTTATCAGGTCTCCTTCTCAAAGTTTCGGCATCAGCATTGCTTTGCTCTTTTTGTCGAGCTTTCTGTAATCGGGGATTTCGTATCTGTTATCGTTCGCGTCTCTGATAAGCACCCTTCCGTCATACAGAGGTTTAACCGACGCTATGTGGTTTCTTATCTCAAAGGTTATTATACCTCTGTCTGTCTCGGCTGTCCACATCCAGATTTTAAATTTTTCCGTCATTTTGATAAATCTGAGTATTTTCGGGATCATATAATATTCATCAAGGGCCTTGGTAAGAGCGTTTCTGGATTCTTCGGAAAGATTTTCCATGTTTCTTATCACCGCCACCTGGTTGCCTTCGCCGTCCAGAAGCGCCACATATCTGTCCATTCCCGATCTCGGAAAGAGCTTTCGCGGCTCAAGACCCGTCAATTTTTCTTTTGAATGGAAAAATTCAACATCCACAAAGATACCGTCATTTTCGGTTATTTTTACTTCCGGTCCGTCAATGTATGTTATCATTTTGATTCACGCTCCTCATTCAAAATTCTCTTCTTCCTTTTTCCTGCGAAGCTGCTCTCCCATGGACTGGATCTGAATAAGCTTGTAATATTTGCCCTTCAAAGCCATGAGCTCATCGGGAGTTCCGCATTCTATGATCTCTCCCTTATCCACGACCACTATCTTATTGGCATTGCGCAGGGTGGAAAGCCTGTGGGCTATCATAAGCGTGGTCCTGCCGCGTATAAGCCTCTCTATAGCCTCCTGGATAAGATGCTCCGTCTCGGAATCCACCGCGGCGGTCGCTTCGTCAAATATCAGGATCGAGGGGTTTTTCATAACCGCTCTTGCGATGGAGAGCCTCTGCTTTTCTCCGCCCGAAAGGCCTATTCCGCGCTCGCCCACAAGCGTATCATATCCGTCGGGAAGCCTTGATATGAAGCCGTGCGCATTGGCTATATCAGCGGCGGCGAGTATCTGCTCCACATGGGGGTTGCTGCTGCCGTAGGCAATATTGTTGAATATGGTGTCTCTGAACATCAGCGGCTCCTGCTGAACGAAGCCTATCTGATTCCTGTAATAGCCGATGTCGATATCCTTTATGTTTTTGCCGTCTATAAAAATATCGCCCTCGTATTCGTCATAATATCTCATAAGCAGATTGATCAGAGTTGATTTTCCGGAGCCCGTCGTTCCGACGATCCCCACTATATCTCCCTGCTCTATGGTGAGATTTATGTTGCTGAGCACCTTTTTTGAGCGGTCAAATGAGAAATTGACATTTTTGAATTCGATTTTTCCCTTGATCCTGTCGGGAATATTTCCTTTGCCGAAATCGTGCTCGGGCTCTGCGTCAAGTATATCGAGAATTTTCTCGGCGGATGCGAGAGTGTTCTGATATGTGTCCGAAAAATTCGCAAAGAAGTTTACGGGATTGTAAAACATGCTCGCGTAAGAAACAAAGCTGACAAGCAGACCCGTCGAGAAGCCTTTGGCGCCGGAAATCACAAAGGAGCCTCCCGAAAACCAGATTATAAGCGAGCCGCAAGTGACAAGGAAGGTCATGAATGCGGGGAATATGCTTGAGATCTTCGCGACCTGATTATCCTCCCTAAGCCACTCGTCATTGTATGCGTCATATTTGTCAACGGCTGATTTTTCGTTTGTAAATGCCTTGATGACTCTTATTCCGGGTATCGTATCCGTCAGCAGGGTGTTTATTGCAGAGCCTCTTCTCCAAAGCCGCATATATCTCGGGCCTATCTTTTTCCCGAAGAATCTGCCTATGATAACAACCAACGGAATCGGAAGCAGAGAAAATAAAGTCAGCTTCCAGTTAAGGCATATCATTATTATCAGTATGCCGACCAGCGTAAAAAACTGCACCACGGCGTCCTGCGTGATCCTGAGCACAAAATTCTGAATCACGGAGGTGTCTGAATTCACCCTGTTGATAACAGAGCCTGTTGAAGTCTTGTCATAGAAGCTCATCGGCAGATATTGCGCCTTAGCGTAAATATCCTTTTTCATCCCGATAATGATCTTGTCGCCCGTAATTCTCAGAATATACGATCTGAAAGCCGATACGGTGTATTGAAGGATGTAAACGGCAAGAAGAATAAGGATCATCCTTATCAGCATCGACATTTCGCGCGAAGGGAGCACCTTATCCACCATATATCCTGTGATATACGGGGGAATGAGCGACATGCCCGTGGTAAAAACCGAGAGAAGCATACTGACAATAAGCCCCTTTTTGAACGGCGCGGCATAAGATGCAAATTTGGTGATCATCCTTCCCTTGCCCTTGCAGTTAATACATTCAGCGTCGGGAGAGGGGAGCTTTCTTCCGCATTTGGGGCAGAATGAGCGCTGCTTCAAAAATGATCCTTCAACGGCGTCAAGCAGCTCGGCAGGGTCAGCGCCGTCGAGAATTCCGTTTATGAAATCCGCGCCCGCGTCGGCAACATTGGCGGCGGCGAAAGTGAAGCGTATGAGCTTTTTCCTTGAGCCGTCATTCAGATAAGTGTCAAATGTCGCGTTGCCGTACATTCTCTTGACCTTCGCTTCTTTTACATCCTCATACATGACCCTCTCATATCCCTCGGGATAGCTGTCATCAAAGGCGTAAACGCTGTCCGCGGTGAAGCACAGAGCGCTCTCACCGTAGGCGCCGTCAAGAGTCAGATCTCCTGTGACAATAAACAGAGGCTGCTCATTGTCAAATAATTCATTATACTTTTTGCTGAATTTTTTGGGAAGCGGTTTGTTGGAACTGATTTTCATAAATGTCACCCCGTTCCTGTGGAGTCGTACACATTATTTAGCGGTTTATGTTTTTTCGCGCACATTATATGCAAAACTATACTGAAAGTCAATGAAATAATTGAGAATTTAAGCAAAATTAAAATATTCTCGCGCTTTGTCAATCAATGCCGAAAATCAATCACTTTTTTGTGCATAATTCACTAAACGGATACTCCGTTTCTCACTGCAAAAGCTAT
>JAILMJ010000070.1 GCA_024692685.1 Clostridia bacterium | reverse complement strand
TAAACTTCACGAAGTTAACTCTTATATTTGGTGCGACGGAAAGAAATTCAAAAAACTCGGTTATGATATCGAAGATAACGTCAAAGTTTTGAATATTGAAAATTCCGATAACGGTGTTCTCAGAAATTCAATGATGCCGACACTGCTTTGTATCGCCAACGAAAACAAGGATTTTTCGGATAAATACGGAATATTTGAAATAGGCAGGGTGGTTAACGGAACAAAAGAGGACGGTACCTGTAATGAAAGAAAGAGGCTCGGCGTCGTTCTTTATGATAAGTCCGGTAATGAAAAAAGCCTGTTTTATGAAGCTCTCGAAATGATAAATGTTATCATTTCAGATATTAAACATACAAAGGGTGAATTCTCGAAAGCCGCTCCTGTTCATAATTGGCAGCATCCGAAAAATACTGTTAATCTTTCTTTGAACGGCATTGATTTCGGTACCCTTTGTACTTTGCGTCCGTCTAATAAGTCAAAGTTTGATAAGACAGCTGCGGTTGTAGCATTTGAATTTGATCTCAACGATTTTAATTCAATCAATTCAAAACCTGTTATATTTAAAGAAACAAGCGATATGCAGTCTGTATATTACGATCTTTCGGTTATTCTCGCCGCAAATACAAAATATGCCGATCTTGAAAAATGCTGGATTTGCGAGAATATAAGCGAACTTGAAAGTGTAAAGGTTATTGATACCTATGAGAAACTCGGTGTAAAAAGCATAACTGTAAGGCTTAACTTTGTATCAATGGACAGAACTCTTGAGATGGACGAAGTTCAGAAACATATTGATACTATTCTCGGAAATTTAAACAGAATCGGGGTAGTGCTTAAATCCTGATTGCAAAAAAGTGTTGTATTATTTTTAAAAATGTAATATAATAAGCAATAAGGAGAGAACGGAGGCGATAGTATGACTGATAAGACGATTAAATTCTCTATCAGAGATGAAAATGAAGCAGAGATGAAAAGAACGCTTCAGGTGATATATGAAGCTCTTAACGAAAAAGGTTATAATTCAATCAGCCAGATAGTCGGATATATTCTCTCCGAAGATCCGACATATATTACAACACATAACAATGCTCGCAGCCTTGTCCGTAAACTTGACAGAGATGAGCTGCTCCAGGCAATGGTTAAAACGTATCTGGGAATTAAGTGATTAAAGGAGAAAGTATGGCTGAAAATATTTTGATGTATAAAGGTAAACCCCTTGTAAAAAGCGGTAATACCATTTATTACGGTTATATGGATGAACCTTATGTCGCAATTATTCAGATTAAAAGCACCCGCGAAATCAACGGTGAAGAAGTTGCCGACAAGGTAACAGTTCAGCTTTTCAGAACCGATCCGGCAATAACAAGACTTAAAGATAAAATAGTTAAGAATGCCGAAAGAAAAGGATTGTACAGCGCACTTGAAATCGGCTGTATATGGCTCGAAAGAGAACTGAAATCATCCGATAAATAAGATTTATATGAGAACAAGCCTCTCAATTGCGGGGCTTGTTTTTTTGCTAACATATTATAAATCTGTATCCCTTGATTTATATTATAAAATATGGTATAACAGAAATATGAAAAACTTAAAACTTTTAAATAAAAATATATTCATATTTCTTATTATTCTTATTTTGCTTTCATCGTGTTCAAGAGTTAAAAATATCGATGAATCGCAAGTAAGCTCCGAAAGTGAAACGGAAACTATATCAAATATCGTGAAAGTTACTTTCCCGGAAGGGTTTACCGTTTCTGAGATTGCGGCCAGACTTGAAGAAAACGGTGTTTGCAGTTCTTTTGATTTTCTGAAGCAGGCAAATAACACCGAATACTTATCCGAGTTTGGTATTAACATTGACAATCCCTCTGACAGGGCATTTATACTTGAAGGATATCTTTTCCCTGATACCTATGAGTTTTACAGAAATGAAGATGCCCATTCGGTCATCAGGAGATTTCTCCGCAATACGTTCTCACATATTGATGACGGCATGATATCAAGAGCAGCTGAACTCGGTTTTACAATTGATGAAATCCTGACAGTTGCATCTATAATTAACGAAGAAGCGGGAATTCCGTCAGAGAACCGCAAGATATCTTCTGTTATTTATAACAGGCTTAAAAGTCCTGACTTTCCAAAACTTCAATGTGACTGCTGTACATTCTATATCAAAGATTCAGTAAAACCTTATGTTGATGAAGCTCGGTTTGAGGAGTTAATGAATCTTTATAATACATATAGATGCAAAGGCTTGCCTGCAGGCCCGATTGCCAATCCCGGACTTGAAGAAATTAATTCTGCTTTATATCCCGATGATACGGATTATTATTTTTTTATATCTGATTCTGATTTAAACTATTATTATGCCCACGATTGGGACAGCCATATTAAAAACTGTTCTGCCGCAGGCATAAACTGATAAAAGGAGATTTTATTATGAAAAAATTTTTCGCAGTTTTGTTTTCAGTGTTGATTGTTGTGTCAATTTTCAGCGCTTGCGGTAAGACAAAGTCAGGCGGTTCCGGTGATGATTCCGATAAGGTTTATACCGAAGGTGATTATGACTACACTATTCTTGAAGACGGCACCGCTAAAATTATCGGTTTCCATAATACCAAAAACTATGACGAGCTTTCAATTCCGGCTAAATTTGAAAAGGACTCCGATGAGACTTCCTCTTCTGAGGCTGAAACAGAGGCCGCCGTAACCAATGAGGCATCCGAAAGCACAGAGACCGTCAAAGAAGATAACGGTATCCCCGTTACCGTAATAGGCGAGGGTGCATTTGAAAATGTAACGGGAATAGAGTATGTCAAGTTTTCAAAAAATCTTGTCGAGATAGAGAAGAGAGCCTTTGCCGGGTCATCCATAAAAAATGCCATAATGGTTTCTTCAAGAAAGCTTACAAAAATCGGGGAAGAGGCTTTTGCGGACTGCAAATCTCTTGTTCAGATTGATATTCCCTCTTCTGTTGTTGATTTCGGCGCAAGGTGCTTTGCAAACGCTACTTCGCTTGTCGTTATTTCTTTCAGAGGAAATCAGGAAAATATTGATAATTCTATATTTGAAGGCTCAAGTTCATTCCGTATATGTACCTATGAAAAGAATAATAATATTAAAGATTTTGCAAAAGCCAATGATTATGAACTGAAAATTATAGGATGAGGATTAAATAATGAGAAAAATAATATCATTATTTCTTTGTGCTTTAATAATATTTTCTTGTGCGGTAGTATCTTTTGCTCAGGATAATGAAGAAGAATTAAATATTGCGGTTGCTTCTGATTTGCATTATAATCTTCCGAGAGAAGAATTGGAGCATACAATAGATGATGAAATATATTGGTATGCAAACAGAAGAGCGGCTATGGAAGATGAGAGCGGCTATATAATTGATGAGTTCCTGAATCAGTGTGCCGAGGATGATTCGGTTGATTGCGTGTTCATTTCCGGAGATCTTGCAGATAACGGCAGAGTAATCAGAGAAGAGCACGAAAATGTTGCCGCAAAATTAAAAGCGTTTGAAGAAAAAACCGGCAAATCAGTTTTTGTTACTAACGGTAATCATGATACCGGTGCTGCTGAAAGCGATTTCAGGAATGATGATTTCAGAGAGGTTTATGCGGATTTCGGTTTCAATGAAGCGATTGCGACAGCAACTGATGCACTTTCATATACAGCCGATTTGAACGACAAATACAGACTGATTGTTGCCGATAGCTGTGACCCTACCGTATCAACGGAAGACGGTCTAACTTCCAAGCGTGTGAACTGGATTTGCGACCAGGCAACACAAGCGCATAAAGACGGCAAATATCCTATACTTATGATGCATCATAATCTTCTTGAACATATGCCTGCCCAGAGAGTGCTTAGCCATAATTTTATCGTCAGAAATCACAGATTAACAGCTGAAAAGCTTGCAGATTCCGGCATTAAAGCTGTTTTTACCGGTCATGAGCACGGAAGCGATGTAACCTCATATACCAGTGCCCGCGGAAATGTTATAACCGATTTTTCAACTACTTCGTTAACCATGTTTCCGCTCGCATACAGATATGTCAGCTTCGCTGAAAATGTTATAAATTATGAGTCGAGGAGCATTGATACAATTGATACAGATGCTCTTACTTCTGCTGTCAGCGGTTATACGGATGAGCATATATCTTTAATCAATTCCGATTTAAGCGATTATTCAAAGAATTTTTTCAAAACTTCTATTGAATACAGACTTTCCCTTGCGCTTACTCCGGAAAAACTCGGTATAGCAACCGACAAATTTTATTCCGATATTGTTTATACTGCTGTAAACGGATTGACAGATATACTTGAGAAACCGCTTTACGGGGAAAACAGTGTTTCCGAACTTGCTTCAGAGTATAATATAGAAATTCCCGAGTCGGATTATGAGAATGGTTGGGATCTTGTCAGTGAAATTGTGAGTTACCATTATTCCGGCAATGAGCCATTTGCTCTTGATTCGACTGAGGTTGTTATGATACTTCGTATTGCTGACCTCATTTTGCTTGATGTTTTGTCAAGCGTAAACGATAAGACGTTTCTAAAACTTGCAAACGACATTATTTCTAATTTTGGGACAGATTCTGTTTGCAAAGATTTTTCCAAGGCCGCGGCTAAAACGTTAGGACCTGTTACGGCAGGCGAGTATTTCATTATTGCCGTAGCATCGCCGATTCTTTACGGTCTTGCTTACGACAGCGACGGTATTGATGATAACAACGGTTCAATAGACGGATACGGAGTCAATAATAATTCAGAAAACATTAAAAACAATATTTCGGGATTCTTTGAAAGAATAAAACTTTATATTTCTTTTTTCCTTACCTATATTCTGAAAATATTCAGAATCGGTTGACGCAGACTGCCGGATTCGTTTTAAAACTAAATATATATTATCTGTATTTGATGATCGCATTATTGATATTTTTATCTGATGCGGTCTTTTTTATTTTTATTATTAAAATTTATTGAAATATAATTTTTTTTATAATATAATATAAACGAATATTTCTGCATTAGTCGCAACTATATGCGGGGGAGTAATATGTCAGATAAAAATGAAAATAGCATAGTTTTATCTTTACTGATTTCCACATATAACCGTTCAGAGCTTGTTTATCAAAATCTTAAAAAAATGATAGCTTCATCGAGAGATGATATTGAGTTTATTGTTTGTGATAATTGTTCTGAAGATGATACATTTGAAGTCCTTAAATCAATTATTGATAAAAGAGTTAAGGTTTTCAGGAATGATACAAATTTAGGAGTTTCAAATACTCTCCTTTTACAGAAGTATGCGTGCGGTAAATATACCGTCAATGTTAACGACAGAGATTATATCAAACCGCAAAACATTGATTATTTATGTGATTTTTTGAATAATAACCCTGTCTCTGATTTCCTTTTTACGAACGGTCCAAGGTTTACAGGTCAAGGTAAATGCAGTTACCGTAAGATATGCGATTGTTATTTCTTTTCCGAGCATCCCGGCTATTTCATATTAAATCATGATTTTTATTTGAAACATATTAAAATTGAAATGGTCGAAGATATGATTCGCCGAGGTGATATTAAAGGACTGAATCCTTATGTTATGTTCAGTTTGCTTCTCAATGCAAATGATTGTATTTATAAAAAACCTACAGTAATTGAACAGCCGGAGTATTTGGGTGATTTAAAAACGACAAGAAAGGAAACTTTCGGATCGCTTTACATACTTCCCGAGTTTCATAAAAACTGGTTTTTATCATCCTCGTCTTTTCAGGTTGATAAAAACTTAAAAAAGAGAAAAAATAAGATTCTGATTTCCCAGTTCAGAATGTCTTTACTTAAAGTTACGGCAGAATACAGAAAATCTCTCGGACGCGCCGGTTTCAGAGAAAGATATAACTGCAGTAATCTTAGTATAGGAGATTATCGTAAAAATTCAATTGATCTTATAAAGTATGTTCTTTCCGATGGCTATGTAAAAGCCAATCATCTCGGAGCGAGAATAATTTTGACATTCATTTTCTCCTCCTGTTACGACATAATGAGACTTATGAAAGAAAAAGTATATGGATAAAGATAATAAATCCGGAAAAATAATAACAAATGTAATCTGGAAGTTTGCAGAAAGAATACTTGCGCAACTTGTTTCTTTTGTTGTATCTGTTGTGCTTGCCAGGCTTGTCCTTCCGGATGATTACGGTGCCATTGCTATGGTACTTGTATTTATTAATGTGGCAAACGTTTTTGTTACATCCGGGATACCGACTTCCCTGATTCAAAAAAAGGATGCTGATAAACTGGATTTCTCATCGGTATTTTACTTTAATCTTGTTTTGTCAGTGATATTATATCTGATACTGTTTTTGACCGCTCCTTTTATTGCTGATTTCTATAATCTTGAGATATTGTCTCCCGTTATCAGAGTCCTTGGTATAAGACTGATTGTGGCCTCGGTTAACAGCGTTCAGCATTCATATGTTTCCAGAAATATGATGTTTAAAAAGTATTTCTGGTCAACTTTATTCGGCACATTGATTTCCGGAGTTGTCGGAATTGCCCTTGCATATAAGAATTACGGCGTGTGGGCTCTTGTAGCTCAATATATGACAAACACAACGGTTGATACTTTGGTTTTGTTCATTACTGTTAAATGGAGACCTTCTCTTGAGTTTTCATTTTCACGTGTCAGACGGTTGTTTAAATTTGGATGGAAAATTCTTTTTGAAGGTGTTTCAAACACTCTTGCAAACGAACTTCAGAACTTTATAATAGGCAAAGTATATACCAAAGGAGATTTGGCTTATTACACCAAAGGTCAGCAGTTTCCTTCTTTAATAGTGAACAATATAACAGCGTCTATCGGCTCTGTTTTATTTCCGGCTATGTCAGATGAACAGGATAACAAAAACTCTGTTCTTGATATATTGAGAAATTCAGTCAGACTTACTTCTTATGTTGTTTATCCTATGCTTACGGGACTAGCGGTTGTTGCATCTCCTCTTATCAGCGTACTGCTCACAGATAAGTGGATTGAAACAGTTCCTTTTCTTCAGGCGTTTTGTATTCTCAACGCTCCGACGGTGGCAATGATACCCAGGCATCAGGCTATAAACAGCATCGGCAGAAGTGATGTGTTTATGAACGAGCATATAGCTGCAAGAATTGTGGCAATTATAGTTTTGCTTCTTACATACAAGATCAGTATTATGGCCATTGTTATCGGATGCTTTATCAGCTCGGGTTTTCTGAGTCTTATTGTTGCGTTCACAAGCAAAAAATATAACGGTTACAAATATAAAGACCAGATTAAGGATATTTTACCGACCCTGATCGGGTGCCTGCTTATATTCGGGGCTGCTTATCCCATCAGTTTAATCGGCCTTTCAACTATTCTGACCTTGATTGTTCAGGCTGTAACAGGCGCTTTCGTTTATTTCTTATATTCATATCTTTTTAAAATTAAAGAATTCAAAATTTGTGCCGGTTTTATAACCGGTATATTCAAAAAGATTAAGGACAGGTGATTTAATATGAAGGTTGTCATTCTTGCCGGCGGTTTCGGAACCAGAATAACCGAAGAATCTCAGTTCAAGCCCAAACCTATGTTGGAAATCGGAGAAATGCCCATTATCTGGCATATTATGAAAGAGTTTTCCGTTTACGGAGTCACAGAATTCATTATTTGCGCTGGATATAAACAACATGTAATAAAAGAATGGTTTTCTGATTATTTTCTTCACACTTCTGATATTACATTTGATTTTACTACCGGTAATGAGATTATTGTCCACAATAAGCATATTGAGCCCTGGAAAGTAACAGTTGTCGACACAGGACTCAATACTCAGACCGGCGGAAGAGTCAAGAGAGTTAAAGATTTCGTCGGAGATGAAACATTTATAGTTACTTACGGTGACGCCGTCGGTGATATTAATATAGAAGATCTTGTAGCTTATCATAAGTCTCACGGTAAAATCGGCACTATGACGTTATACAATTTCGGCCAGAGTAAAGGCGTTGTTGAAGTTGACCGCAACGGAAAAATAGAAGCGTTCAGAGAAAAATCTGATTTGGACGGCGATTTGATAAATATAGGTTATATGGTCTTTGAACCGGCAGTTTTTGATTATATAGAGGGTGACAGTATGCCTCTTGAAAGCGTACCGTTAACCAGACTCGTTGAGGAGAATCAGCTTCAAGGTTACGTTCACAAAGGCTTTTGGCAGTGCATGGATACACTCAGAGAAAAGCAGAAGCTTGAAAAACTCTGGGATTCCGGTTCCGCTCCCTGGAAAATCTGGAAAGACTGATTTGTTATTTATTAACGTGTGAGGTTTGCTTATGTTTGATTTATCTTTCTATAACGGTAAAAAAGTTCTTATTACCGGACATACGGGATTCAAGGGGTCCTGGATGAGTACGGTTCTTGTTAATGCAGGGGCCAATGTTATAGGATACTCAACTTGCAGTAAAACCGAAACCCGTCTGTTTGATTTGTGCGGTATAAAAAATGAGATTGTTCACATAAAAGGTGATGTAAGAGATCTTGATTCTCTTATGAATGCATTTAAAGAGTATCAGCCTGAAATCGTTATTCATATGGCAGCTCAGCCTATCGTAAGAGAAAGTTACAGAGATCCGGTCGGAACATACAGTTCAAATGTTATGGGCACTGTTAACATTCTTGAGTGCGTCCGCCTCAACCCTTGCGTTAAGTCTTTTTTGAATGTAACTACCGATAAGGTATATGAAAACAAGGAGTGGTCATGGGGCTACAGAGAGATTGATCCTCTTGACGGATACGATCCTTATTCAAATTCCAAATCCTGCTCGGAGTTGGTTACTCACAGCTATAAAAACAGTTTTTTCTCTGATGGTAAAACTGCCATTTCCACAGCAAGAGCAGGAAATGTTATAGGCGGCGGAGATTTCGCAAAGGACAGAATTATACCCGATTGTATCAGAGCGGCATTAAACCATGAAGACATAATAGTTCGTAACCCGTATTCAACAAGGCCGTATCAGCATGTTCTTGAGCCTGTTATGGCATATCTTATGATTGCGGCGGCGCAGTACGCTGACAACAAATATGCCGGTTACTATAATGTAGGGCCCGATGACAGTGACTGTTTCAGAACGGGAGACCTTGTTGATTCTTTTGTCCGGCACTGGGGAGAAGATATCAAGTGGGTAGATAAATATGACGGCGGTCCTCATGAAGCAAATTTTTTGAAATTGGATTGCAGTAAAATCAAGTCGGTATTTGGCTGGTTACCTAAATGGAATATTGATTATGCCGTTGAGAAGGTAATTGAATGGACAAAGTGTTATGCCTCAGGCGGCGATGTTCGTGAATGTATGAACAGACAGATTCAGGAGTATATCGGAGGTAAAATTGATGGCTGACTGGAAAAGTGAAAGAGAAGCGAGAGATAAAATAAAAGCGTTGGTTGCCGACTATTATCATGATTTTAAAGAGAATAAAACCGTATTTAAAGCAGGTGACCGTATTTCTTATGCTTCCCGTGTTTTCGATGAAAAAGAAATGCAGGCCTTAACCGACGCAATGCTTGATTTCTGGCTGACTACCGGTAGATTTTCCGACAGGTTTGAAAAAGAGTTTTCTTCCTGGATCGGCGTAAAATATGCTCATCTTGTAAACTCAGGATCCTCCGCAAATCTGATTGCTTTTATGGCTCTCACCGCACCTGAACTTGCCGAAAGACAGATTAAGCCCGGTGATGAGGTAATTACTGTAGCCTGCGGTTTTCCCACAACGGTTACACCCATAATTAATTACGGAGCTGTTCCGGTATTTGTGGATGTAACTGTGCCGGAATATAATATTGACGTAAATATGCTTGATGAGGCTCTTAGCGAGAAAACAAAAGCTGTGATGATTGCTCATACTCTCGGTAATCCTTTCAACATTAAAGCGGTTAAAAAATTCTGCAATTTACATAATCTCTGGCTTGTTGAGGATAACTGCGATGCTTTGGGTACAGAATACACTGTTGATGATGTTACTAAGTTTTCTGGAACATGGGGTGATATAGGCACTTCTTCCTTCTATCCGCCTCATCACATGACTATGGGAGAAGGCGGCTGTGTTTATACGGATAATCCTCTTCTTCACAGGCTGATTTTATCTTATCGTGATTGGGGCAGAGACTGTATTTGCCCCTCAGGCCGCGACAACTTCTGCGGTCACAGGTTTGACGGCAAATTCGGCGAACTTCCTGAAGGATACGATCATAAATATGTTTACAGCCACCTCGGCTACAATCTTAAAGTTACAGATATGCAGGCGGCGGTCGGTTGCGAACAGCTTGTTAAGTTCCCGTCATTCATAGAAAAGAGAAGAAAAAATTGGGAAAGACTTCGCAAATCGCTCGAATGTGTTTCCGATAAGCTTATACTTCCTGAGCCCGAGGAATCTTCCAAACCTTCCTGGTTTGGTTTTCTCGTCAGTGTCCGTCCGGGTTTAGGCCTTGATAGGAATAAAATCACATCTTATATCGAAAACCATAATATTCAGACCAGACTCCTTTTCTCAGGTAACCTTATAAAACATCCTTGTTTTGACAGTATAAGAGGTACTGAAAAATACAGGGTAGTGGGTGAATTGAAAAATACAGATTTTATAATGAATAATTCATTTTGGGTCGGTGTTTATCCCGGCATGACAGATGATATGATTGATTACATGGCAAAGGTCATAATTGAAGCCTTGAATTGAGGATAAAAATATGATTGATAAATATCTTATTTCTTCCGATTTCACAGTTAAAAAAACAATTGAATATATGGAAGAGAATCTGATAAAAGCCGTAATAATTGTTGATGATGAAAAAAAGGTTCTCGGTCTTTTTTCAAACGGCGATATGAGAAGTTATTTCCTAAAAGGCGGAGAACTTAATGCCTCTGTCACATCTGCGATGAATGTAAATCCCGTACTTTACAAATCAAGGGATGATGTCGAAGATGACAGAAAGAAACGTATTAAAGTCATATACCCCGTAGTTGATGATGATAATCATATCATCGATGTGATTGATTATAATAATCCTGATTCATCCGGCATAATAAATGACTCTTTGCGTGATGTGCCTCTTGTTATTATGGCAGGCGGAAAGGGTACCAGACTTTATCCTTATACAAAAATTTTGCCCAAACCTTTAATCCCGATTGGCGATTTAACCATTACCGAGAGAATAATCGATTCATTCAGAAAATTCGGCGTAAACGATGTTAAGATGATTGTCAATTATAAGGGCGGTATGATTAAGTCATATATGTCAGAACTGGATAAGGACTATAATCTTTGTTTTATTGACGAGGATAAGTTCCTCGGAACCGCCGGCGGTCTTAAATTACTGAAAGATAAAGTTGATTCTGCCTTTTTTGTTTCAAATTGTGACATTCTCATTGATGCAGATTTTGAATGTGTTTACCGTACACATAAGAATAACGGCAATCTTATTACTTTTGTCTGCTCAATGAAAAATTTTGAAATTCCATACGGTGTTATTGAAACAAATGAAGACGGTTCAATTGTTAATATGAAGGAAAAACCGAGTTTTTCATATCTAATAAACACCGGACTTTATCTAATTGAACCCGAAGTGCTTGATTTTATAGAAGATAATGAGTTTATTCATTTGCCAGATCTTGCAAAGAGATGCAGTGATAAAGGCTATAAAATCGGAGTTTTTCCCATATCGGAAAAATCGTGGATGGATATGGGCCAGTTTTCCGAAATGGAGAATATGAAAAATAATCTCGGTATTTAAATCCGGAGAGTAATATGAAACTGACATTAAACAAAAGTGATTTATTGAAATATGTTGATAATCAGGCAGGTTATTTTTTTCCTGACGGTATCAGGCTGCAAGGGGACAATGTTAATTCAGCTTTTGAACTGGCTCTTGAAAGATGTGAAAAGTGCTTTGATAACATAATCCTCCCCGGTTATCACGACGAAAACGGAGTCATTTTTTCTCACTTACATTCAGATCAATATGCTACTTTCCTATATTATTTTTCAAATTCCATGTGGAAAAATAATGTAAATCCTGCATTATGCTCAAAGATAATGTATCTTAACAGAGCTTTGCATAGTTTCTTTGTTTCATATAAATGCTCTCTTCCGGATATTTTTGCTTTGCAACATCCGGTTGGTACCGTAATAGGTAATGCGGCATATAGCGATTATCTTGTCATTCTTCAAAATGTTACGGTTAATACAGGAAACGGTGAATCCGGTGAATTATGCCCGGTTTTAGGCAAAGGCCTTTATTGCGGCGCCGGGTCAAAGATTCTCGGTAGTGAACGGGTCGGAGACAGAGTTTCACTGGGCGTCAATTCAGTTGTTCTGAATACCCGTATTCCCGATGACAGTATTGTCATTAACAATATTCACAGCGGTAAAACAGAGATAAGAAAACGAAAAAATAAAGAATGTCAGGCTCAAGCTTATTTTAAACCGATGATGATTTGAAACAGCTATATTTGTGTTTTTATTGTGAGGTAACAGGTAAGATGTTTGATTTAGAAAAATTTATTTCTGAATACGTAACCAAAAGAGAGCGCAGTATGTTCCTGAACGATATTGAGAATTATTCTGATTTGCTTTCGTCCAAGATAAAGAGTAAAACAGTACTTGTAATAGGCGGCGCAGGTTCTATCGGTTCTTCTTTTATACGCGCTGTTTTGAAATTTGAGCCTTCCGCTCTTGTCGTGGTGGACTATAACGAGAATGCGCTTGCGGAATTAACCAGAGACCTGCGTTCTACACCGGGAATGTTTGTTCCTGATGATTATGTAACATATCCTGTTGACTTTTCCTCGGAAGTTTTTGAAAAGATTTTCAGGTCCAGAGGCGGCTTTGATATTGTGGGTAATTTTTCCGCTCATAAACATGTTCGTTCTGAAAAGGATATTTATTCGGTTGAGGCTTTACTGAGAAACAACGTTCTTAATGCAGGACGACTTCTTGACCTGCTTTCTGATTTTCCTCCCGAGGTTTACTTTTGCGTTTCAACCGATAAAGCGGCTAATCCGGTTAATATAATGGGCGCAAGCAAAAGAATTATGGAGGATGTAATATTTTCATATTCCGACAAATTCGATGTTAAAACAGCACGCTTTGCAAATGTGGCTTTTTCAAACGGTTCTCTTCCGGCCGGTTTTTTGTCAAGAATTCAAAAGCTTCAGCCGCTTTCCGCTCCGTCCGATGTAAGGAGATACTTTGTTTCTCCTGAGGAATCAGGTCAGATATGTATGCTGTCCTGCATACTCGGAAATAACCGTGAGATTTTCTTTCCTAAGCTTGAAGAGGCTCAAATGATGGGCTTTGATGAAATTGCTGTTAAATTGTTGAATTCTTATGGATATGAACCTCTTGAGTGCATTAATGATTATGAAGCAATAAATAAATCAGCCGGGCTTAAATCGGGAAGTAATAAATATCCTGTTCATTTTTCAGCTTCGGACACTTCCGGAGAAAAGCCGTATGAAGAGTTTTATATCGACGGCGAAGAATTAGATCTGAACAGGTTTATGTCACTGGGAGTTATTACAAATAAAACTGTTCCGAATAAAGACAGAATTAAAGTTTTATTTGAAAAATTGAATTTTGCATTTAAAAATGAAGCCTCCAAGAATGATATCGTTTCCATAATGAGTGAGTATTTGCCGGATTTTGAGCATATTGAAAAGGGAAAATCACTCGACAGTAAAATGTAATTTTCAGGTGATATATTCATGAAAAGTATACTTCTTACCGGCGCGAGCGGTTTTGTCGGCTCACATATTTTGCCGATATTACAGCAAAAATATGATGTTGTATTTCCTTCAAGAAAAGAGATGAATCTGAAGGACAGACATTCCGTTATTGATTATTTTTCCGATAAAAATTTTGATGCGGTTGTTCATCTTGCGTCTCCTTCGCCTGTCAGATCTCCTGACGGAGACAGTTTTGACACTCTTGTTAAAGACTGTCTTTTGCTTTTTACAAATCTTCAGTCTGTTTCCGGTCATTACGGAAAGCTGATTTATTCCGGTTCGGGAGCGGAGTTTGATAAAACACGTGATATTGTGCAAATCGCGGAAGATAAAATCGGGTATCGCATTCCGGTTGATGATTACGGCCTAGTAAAGTACGTGCTCAATCAAATGGCAAGACAGTCAGACAATTGTTATAATTTGAGAATTTTCGGCTGTTACGGGCCCGGTGAATATGATTATAAGTTCATTAAGCATTCTATCAATTGCGTTTTTGATAATAAACCTATAACAATAAGACAGGACTGTTATTTTGATTATATGTATGTTGATGACTATGCCAAATATGTTGAATTTATAATTGAGAATAATCCTGTCTATCATGATTATAATGCGTGTGCCGGTATCAGAATCAAACTCAGCGAAGTGGCTGAAATAGTTAAAAGAGTTGCCGGAAGTGATGTACCTGTCGAAATCCTTAATGATGGAATGAATTTTGAATATACCGGTTCAAATAAAAGAATAATGGATGAATCTGCCGGAAAGATAATACTGACAGATATTGAATGCGGTATCAAAAAAATGCTTGAGATTGAAGGGACTAATCGATGAAAAAAAGGGTTGCTGATATTCTTGTAGAAACGTTGGCCCGGCTTGGCATTACCGATTGTTTTTGCGTTGTCGGCGGAGGCGCAATGCATATTAATAATGCATTTAAAATTCATGATGAAATAAATACAATATATTGCCATCACGAACAGGCTTGCGCTTTTGCAGCTGAAGGGTATGCCAAATACAGCGGAAGAATCGCCGCCGTAAGTGTAACCAGCGGTCCCGGTGCTGTAAATACGCTAAACGGTGTTTACAGCGCTTATGTAGACAGTGCACCGATGATTATTATTGCCGGGCATCCGAGATATTCAACAACTGTCGAAGCCTGCGGTCTGAAACTCAGATCCAGAGGAGTTCAGGAATATGATATTATTCCTTCTGTAAAAGGAATGACTAAATTTGCAAAAATGGTGACCGACCCTCTGAGCATAAAGGCCGATATTATTTATGCTGTTAAAATTGCAAACGACGGGCGCAGAGGACCCGTGTGGCTTTCTATACCTTTAGATGTTCAGTCTTCGCTTGTTGAAGAAGATGATTTATACCCCGTTCCTGAGTTCGTTCATGGCAGGCCGTATATTTCAGATGAATTATTAAAGGAACTTGTTTCAAAAATAAAAAATGCTGAAAAGCCCTGCATTTTAGCCGGTTCGGGTATCAGGACTTCTGATACATACAATGAATTCCTCGATTTTATTTCAAAAATTAAAATACCTGTTGTCGGAGGTTCATTGATTTCCGATATTTTGCCTGAAGGGTATAATAATTATTTCGGTCTTTCCGGGAGTATCGGCCCCAGAGCAGGAAATTATATTTTACAGGAAAGTGATTTAATTCTCGTTCTGGGTGACAGTATGTCAACCAGGCAAACAGGATTTAACGTTGAAGGTTTTGCTCCTAACGCTGAAATTATTATGATTGACGCTGAGCACGACGAACCTTTTAAACCCGGCCTTAACGTAACATTGCCTCTGTTTATGGATCTTCACGAGTTCTTTGACAGAATTAATTCCGTTTTACTCGATGAAGTCATAAATTGTTCTTCCAAATGGATTGATTATTGTTCTCAGATGTTATCTTTCTTTAAAGATTTCGACGAGCCTACTGTTCCTGATGACGGTACAATTCCGGAGAAACTGTTCTGGAAAGAGTTTTTAAAACAACTTCCGGCAGAAGCATCAGTTGCTTTGGGCAACAGTAATTGTGTTATCGGCGTTTTTCAATACGGAATTAAGAAGAACGGTCAAAGGGTAATAACCAATTATAATGCAGGTTCAATGGGATATGATCTGCCCGAAGCGGCGGGCGTGGCTGTTGCCTCAGGTAAACAGGTTGTCTGTGTTACAGGCGACGGTTCCGTTATGATGAATTTGCAGGAGCTTGAAACTATCATATATAATAAATTGCCGGTTAAAGTTGTTATTTTTTCAAATCACGGATACGGTGCAATCAGGCAGACATGCAAAAATTATTTTAACGGTGTTTACACCGGCTGCGATTATGAGAGCGGTGTCGATTTTCCGGATTTCGGTAAGATTGCAGATGCGTTCGGATATAAATATATGTACTGTAACAATTATGATTCATTAAGCAGCTCCATTGATGAATTCCTTAATGCTGAGGGAAATGTAATTTTTACCGTTGAAGAAGATATAAATGATACAGTTATACCGAAGATTATGTCCAGAATGAAAGAGGACGGTACATTTGAAACGCCTGTATTTACAGATCTTTCTCCTTTCCCGAGTGAAGAACAAGTTGAAAGAATAAACTCTATAAGAGGGGAGTTAAATAATGGGCTATAATATTCCTTTGTTTAACCTGAATTTTGATGAAGCCGAAGAAAAAGCGGTTGTTGAAGTATTGAAATCAAAGTGGATATCAAGCGGTCCGAAATGTGCCGAACTTGAAAAAACTTTTGCAGATATGCTCGGCGTTAAGTATTGCCTGACCGTATCAAACTGTACTTCCGCTCTTCATCTGGCGATGCTGTGTGCCGGTATTGAGCCGGGTGATGAGGTTATAGTTCCTTCATTGACATTTGTTGCAACTGTTAATGCTGTACGATATTGCGGAGGCATTCCTGTTTTTTGTGACATAACAGGCAAAGATAATCTTTGTATAAACCCGAATAAAATTGAAGAGTTAATTACTGCTAAAACTAAAGCCGTTGCGGTTATGCATTACGGCGGCTTTGCCTGCGATATGGATAAGATTTGTGAAATTGCAGACAGATACAATCTTAAAGTAATTGAGGATTCCTGTCACGGTCCTACATCGGAGTATAAGGGGAAAAAACTCGGCACAATAGGAATGGCCGGGTGTTTCAGCTTTTTCTCAAATAAGAATATCAGTACAGGCGAAGGCGGCGCTATTGTCACTAACGATGAGGCTGTTTTTAACAAAGCAAAACTTCTTAAGTCTCATGGTATGACTACCATGTCTTATGAACGTTCAAAAGGTCACAGCACAAGTTATGATGTTGTTGAATTGGGATATAATTACAGATTTAACGATATTCTTGCAGGCATAGGTCTTGCTCAACTCAAAAAGCTTGAAAACGATATTGAGAAAAGAGTTAAAATAAGAGAGCTATATAATAAAAAACTTGATAAGAGAAATTTGATTATACCGTTTGAAAACTATACCGAAAAATCTTCATTATATATTTTCCCCGTGGTTCTTGCCGACGGTGATGCCCAAAAGAGAGATAAAATAAGGAGTTATCTCGCTGAAAAAGGAATTCAGACGAGTATTCATTATCCGCCTGCACACAGGTTCGATATATATAAAAATACAGTCAGGAATCCGTTGCCTGTAACTGAGTATGTTGCTGATAATGAGTTTACACTTCCGATGTTCGGCGCGCTGACCGAAGAGGAAGTCAACTATATTTGCGAAAACGTAAATGAGGGACTCAAACTATTATGAAAAGAATAGTTATGATAGGATATTTTTCCGAAACTTTTGAATTGCTCGAGAAGTGCGGATATGATATCTTCGGCTATGTTGATAAAGAAGATTTTGGAGTTCCCGAATGTAAATATCTCGGTAACGATGATGATTTTTTATCGAATTATTCATGTACTGAT
>JAILMJ010000063.1 GCA_024692685.1 Clostridia bacterium | reverse complement strand
GGGCATCCCTCCATTGTCAGTTCGAAGGCTTCTTCGATCATGGGGCTTAACTGAATCAGGTCCGGATCACTTGCAGTCGTAATCTGCACGATTTGCACAATTGATTTTTCCATAGTTATCATCCTTATAAATCCCGATTTATCTATTTCTTTATCATTAATACCACCGTCTCCACGTGGCCGGCTCTTGAAAACATATCAAACGGGGCGGCTTTCAGGGTTCTGAAGCCGAATTCCTCAAAGAGTTTGCAGTCTCTTGCCAGGGTCGCGGGGTCGCAGCTTATGTAAACCACCCGCCGCGGTGACATTTCCGCTATGATTTTTACCGCCGCGGGCGAACAGCCCTTCCTGGGAGGATCAATTATTACAACCTGCGGGGAAACACCTTTTTCGCGGAGCATTTCCGCGGCCTGCGCCGCGTCGGCGCAGATGAAAGAGGCGTTGCTTATATTGTTGAGCTTTGCGTTTGTTTTCGCGTCTTCAACGGCATTTTCAACTATTTCAACACCTATGACTTCCCTTGCCTTCGAAGCCATTGACAGCCCTATTGTGCCCGTGCCGCAATAGAGGTCGAGCAGGGTTTCCCTTCCCGTGAGCGCGGCGTACTCCGCCGCTTTCATATACAGCTTTTCCGCCTGGTCCCTGTTGACCTGGTAAAACGAAAGCGGCGAGAGGCGGAAGGTCAGGCCGCAGAGCGTGTCGGTTATATATCCGCTGCCGTAAAGCGTGCGGCAGTGTTTGCCGAGAATGACATTTGTCTTTTCTTTGTTGCTGTTTACGACTATGCTCTTTATATTTTCACACGCGCCGGTCAGCGTCTTTACAAGGGCGTCTTCATCGGGCATCTTATCTGCGTTTATGACGGGGCAGACCATTATTTCTCCGCTCGCCGTTCCCTTGCGCAGATAGATATGCCTGAGCAGGCCGCGTCCGGTTTCCTCGTTATAAGAGGTGATGCCCTTTTTTACGATATAATCCGTGAATGCCCTGAGAATAATCTCAAACTCAGGCGGCTGCAGGCTGCACGAAGGGCAGTTCACCACGCGGTGGGAATGGTTTGCGTAAAAGCCGATACTGACTTTATCCCCGTTGATTTCAACGGGATACTGCGCCTTGTTGCGGTAGCCGTAAATCTTTTCTGAGCCGGTTATCTCTTCAATTTCCGGCTCAATACCGCCAATGCGTCTGAGGCAGTCCGCAACGTGCGTCTGCTTGATTCTCAGCTCCTCGGCATAATCGAGATGACAAAAACAGCACCCTCCGCATTTTCCGTAAACCGGGCAGGGGGCTGAGATTCTGTAAGGCGACGGTTTTTCAATCTCCTTAACGGAAGCGTAAGCATAGGAACTTTTAACCTTGAGAATGTGAGCCGTTACCTCATCGCCCCTTACAGCCGGACGCACAAACACCGTCATACCGTCATATCTGCCGATACCGCTGCCGTCAAGGGTACTGTTTTCAATCTTCAGTTTTATGTCATCATTCTTTTTAAGCTGCATACATCAGACCTTCGTAACAAATCTTGAGGAGAAAAACAGCAGAATAGCTATCGAGATTATCATCGGGAAATTCAGCACAAACGCGCCTGTTTTTTCGCGCGTTGTCAGAAGAGTCCTCGACTTTGCGAGCTTTGCGTTCCTTCCCTGCGCGAGGAAAAAGAAAACGGAACCGACTATTGAAACCGTCAGAAGCGCAACGGTGAGTATATAGTAAAGCTTTAATGAGGTTTCCTCTGAAAAATCCTCGGTAAAAATCTGAACAGCCACGCTGTAAAGATTGTTTGCCGCGTGCACGGCAATCGCGGGCCACAGACTCTCCGTTATGCAGGTGATGTATCCGAGGCCGAAACCCACCAACAGCGCAAACGGCGCCTGAACAAAGTTGCCGTGAAGAACGGCGAAAACAAACGATGATACGACTATGGCGAACACATTGCCGTATTTCCTGAGCGGCTGCATAACCGCGCCTCTGACCGCCACCTCTTCCGTGAGCGCCGGTACAACGGAAATCGAAACGGCATAAATAATTCTGCCCGTAACGGACGACGGCATCAAAAAATCGGGCGCCGTCATTTTGTATCCGAGCTTCTCCGCGACCATCATCATAAGCGTTGTAACGTTGTTTGCCGCCAGGGCAACAAACATGCCGAAACAGATTATATAAACCACGGTTACTCCGCCCTTCGGCTTAGCGAGAACGAAGGGGTCGACTCCCGTCCTGTTTCTGAGATATATTCCGCCTATTGCAAAGGGAAGCAGAAGGCCGAAAACGGAGAGAATTATGTTTAACGCCGCCTGAAAAACCCCGTTGGTCTGATACAGAGCGTTGAACTGCCCGAAAAGAACCGGCAGGGTTATTATGTTTTCAAGTACGATATAACCCAGAATACACACTCCGACAGCGGAACCGATTTTTTTGATTTCCCTTTTCTGGCCAAGTCTTGCCCGGAATCTTCTGTTTGCCTCCTCCGCCTGCGGGGTGTATACATATTGATTATTGTATGGGTATTGCTGCATATTTACCATCCTGTTTGTTAATTTTTACCATTATAAATTAAAATGACTTAGGTTACAAGTATTGAATGTGACAATTTTATGAAAATTTATTGTAATAGAGCGCACTTTGTCGTATAATTCATCTGTTGCAAAAATAACCTACGGGACAATAAGGAGAAACAATGGCTAAAAAAATCACTATCAAAGAACTTGAAGAAATGATAACCGTCCGCCTTTCCCATCTTTACGGTATAACTCCCTCCGAGGCAACCGACAGTCAGTATTACGAAGTGATGTCCGGCATAGCCCGCGATTTGGCGAGAGAAATCCGCAGAGGATTCGACGCCCAGGGCAAGGCAAACGGCGATAAGAGAATATATTATCTGAGCATGGAATTCCTTATGGGAAGAAGCCTGAAAAACACGCTCTATAATCTCAGCCTGACGGAAACCGCAAAGAAAGCTCTCAAGAATTTTGACATCTCCCTTGACAGGCTCTATGACCTTGAGCCCGACGCGGGTCTGGGCAACGGCGGTCTCGGCAGACTTGCCGCCTGTTATCTTGACGCGATAGCAAACTGCGGTTATCACGGCATAGGCTACTCAATCCTCTATGAATACGGCATTTTCAAGCAGAAAATAGTTGACGGCTGGCAGACCGAGATGCCCGATTTCTGGCTTCCCGGCGGCGATGTGTGGCTTGTGCCCAGAGAGGAAAAGACCGTAGAGGTCAGATTTGAGGGTACCCTTGAAGAGGCGTGGCAGGATAATTACCACTATGTCACTCTCAAGGATTACAAGAAGGTCAAGGCCGTTCCCTATGATATGATGGTTCCGTCGAAAGACGGAAAAGGCGTCGCGGTGCTCCGTCTCTGGAGCGCAAAGGCCGACGAAATCGATATGACCTCCTTCAACGAGGGCAACTATATCAGAGCTATGGAAGAAAAGGCCATGGCCGAGGTTATAAGCAAGGTTCTCTATCCTGCGGACAATCATCCCGAAGGCAAGAGCCTGCGTCTGCGTCAGCAGTATTTCCTCGTTTCCGCCTCCGTTCAGGATATCGTTTCCTGGCATCTTCACCGCTACGGCTCACTTGACAACTTCGCAAAGAAAAATGCCATTCAGCTCAACGATACCCATCCCACGCTCGCCATACCCGAGCTTATGAGAATTCTTCTCGATGAATGCGGCTACGGCTGGGATGACGCCTTTGCAATGATTGAAAAGGTCTGCGCCTACACCAATCACACCGTTATGTCAGAGGCTCTCGAATGCTGGGGCGAAGAGCTCTTCTCCCGTATGCTGCCGAGAATTTATCAAATTGTCAAGGAAATTGACAACCGTTTCAGAAAGAAAATCTGGGATCTCACGGGAGATGCCGACCGTGTTGAGCGTATGGCTATTATCTCCGGCGGCGCCATCAGAATGGCCAACCTCTGCGTTGCCGTCTGCCACAAGGTTAACGGCGTTTCAGCCCTTCACAGCAATATCCTCAAGGATTCCACCTTCCGCGATTTCTACACCCTTGAGCCGGATAAATTCACAAATGTCACCAATGGTATTGCTTACCGCAGATGGCTCTGCCAGGCAAATCCCCGCCTGACTGACTTAATCACCGAGCTCACGGGCAAAAAGTTCATCCACGACGCCTCCGAACTTGAAAAACTCAAGAGCTTCAGAAACGACGCCGCCGTTCTTGAAAAAATCGGCAGCATTAAGAAGGCAAACAAAGAGGACTTCGCCCGTCTTATCAAAAAGACAACCGGCGAAATCATCGACCCCGAATCGCTCTTTGACGTTCAGGTCAAACGCCTTCACGAATACAAACGCCAGGAGCTCAATGCCCTGAACATTCTTTCAAAATACCTCGAAATCAAGAATAATCCCAACAAAAACTATGTGCCCCATACCTACATCTTCGGCGCAAAGGCGGCCCCGGGTTACTTTATGGCGAAGAAGATAATCGAGTTTATCTGCGCGCTTTCAAAGCTCATCAACAACGATCCGCAGGTAAACGACAAGCTCAAGGTCATCTTTGTTGAGGATTACAATGTCACAAAGGCGGAAGCCCTTATGCCTGCCGCGGAAATCAGCGAGCAGATTTCTCTTGCGGGTACCGAGGCAAGCGGCACGGGCAATATGAAGCTTATGATAAACGGAGCCGTTACCCTGGGTACAATGGACGGCGCAAATGTTGAAATCTATGAGGCCGTAGGCCCGGACAACATCTTTATCTTCGGTATGAGCACCGCCGAAGTCAATGAAATGAAAAAAATCGGCTATTCACCCGAGAAATATTATCAGAACAGCGGCGAAATCCAGGATGTCGTCGACTTCATCAACAGAGGAATCAACGGCAAAACCTTCGGGGAAATCGGCGGCACCATTATCCACCACGACCCCTATATGGTTCTGGGCGACTTCGCGGATTACAGACTCATCCAGCGCAACGCTGAAAACGCCTGGCTTGACAAAAAACACTGGAACAAGATGTCCCTTATGAATACGGCATGCTCCGGTATATTCAGCGCGGACAGGTCCATTGAGGAATACGCTTCAAATATCTGGGGCCTGAAGAAATGACAGACAGGGATTATATGCTCCTCGCCATAGACCTTGCCAAAGAGGCCGCGGCTGAGGGTGAAGTGCCCGTAGGAGCCGTTGTCGTGCGTCACGGCGAGGTCATCGGCACGGGCAGAAACCGCAGGGAAAAAGGCAAAAGCGCCCTTGCCCACGCCGAACTTGAGGCTATCGAGACCGCCTGCAAAAATGTGGGCGGATGGCGGCTGTGGGACTGCGAGATGTATGTCACCCTTGAGCCCTGCCCCATGTGCACCGGAGCCATTATCAACTCTCGTATAAGAAAACTTATCTACGGCGCAAAGGACAGCAAGGCAGGCTCCTGCTCTTCGGTAATCAATCTTTTTGAACTGCCGTATAATCATAAACCCGAAGTCACGGGAGGCTTTATGGAGGAGGAATGCTCCGCCATGTTGACCTCTTTTTTCAGGGAAATCAGAAAGAGCAGGGAAACCTCAGGTCAATGACGGCGTTACAATCCTTTTTCTTTGCATATTCTACGAAAGAAGCAAAGCTTTAATGAATATCGATACCGTTTTTTTCGCCCTTGAGCTCATCGGAACCGCGGCGTTTTCCGTCACCGGTGTTATCACGGCGCTTGAGAAAAAACTTGATATTTTCGGCGCGGCCGTGCTCAGTATGGTCACGGCGGTGGGCGGCGGTATGCTCAGGGACATCATCCTCGGTTATCTGCCTCCTGTGGCTTTCAGAAAGTCGGTTTATTCCATCGTCGCGCTCTCCGTTTCGGTTCTTGTCTACGTTATCTCGTATTTTGCGGATAAAGACGGAGTGAAAATCAAGGACAAATTCGATGTTTATACCCAGGTTATAAACGTCTTTGACTCGGTAGGGCTTGCCGTTTTCACAATCGGCGGCATTAACAGCGCCCACTCCTGCGGTTTTACCCAAAACGCCTATCTCTGCATTTTCGTCGGCCTGCTCACAGGTGTGGGCGGCGGAGTGATGAGGGATGTGCTTGCGGGCAGAGTGCCCGTAATTCTCAAGAAGAGAATCTACGCGGTTGCCGCTATCGCAGGCGCCCTGCTTTATCAGATTCTGACTGAGCATAAACTGCTCTCCTCCGCGCCGGCAATTCTTCTGAGCGTTTGCGTCATTCTTGTGATAAGAATTCTCGCAACCGTCTTCCGCTGGAATCTTCCCAGCATAAAGGACTACTCCCGGGACGGTGATAAGGACAAAGAAGACTGACCCTTTCATAATAATTATGCCCTCCGCTGACAAATCAGCGGAGGGCTTTTTAATACTGTTATTGTGACTCAGATGTTTTCAAAGGACGGGGAATAGCAGATATACATATTATCTATGAAATCAAACCTCTCAACCGTGAATTTTCCGCCCTTTGCGCACTCCGCGACCCTGAGCGGAACTCTTTCCTCAAAGTTCGCGTAATAAGTCTTGCCCGCAAGCATATCGAAGGCAATCTTTACAGCCGATTTCACCATAACGGAAGCAAGAGGATAGGTGTAAACGCTGAATCTGCCGCTGCTTCCTTTAAGCGCTTTCTTAATATCCGAAACATAAGAACCGCTGTCTGTGCCCGTTGCCTTTGAGGAAACACCGAGCACCCCGCCTATGCCGCTGTAAACAGTGGGAAATGACGGGCAGATATAGATGAGATTTCTCTCTGTGCACTCTTTGACAAGCGCGCTTTGAACCGCGTCATCCGTTGAAAACAAAGCAACATTGTTGCCTCTGACCTTGCCGTCTTTATAAAGCGCGTCAAGGCTTTCAGATATCTTTTCGCAGGGTTCCCTGTTGCCGTCATAGTAAGCGGAATCAAGACCCGTTTCCCCGACAAAAGCAATTCCCTTTTCCTTGCAGCCCGCTTCAAGATAGCCTCTGAGCGAGATATAAAGCGGGTTTTCCATATGGCGGTCAAAGCTCCAGAAAACAAAGTATTTCGCGTTGCGTTTCTGAGCGATATCCAGCATATCCGCGCAGCATTTTTTCCAGTCGGCGCAGAGCATCAGGTCGGTTGTTTTTACGATGTTTTCAACGCTGACCTCAGGCTCGACAGTTATAATGCGAAGTTTGTCATTTGCTTCTTTAGCGAGTTTCTGGGCATAATCGGAGTATTGTGTTCCCCGCAGATAAATCAGGGCTCCCACATCGCTGTCGGCGGCAAGTTCCTTTGAAACCGTAATAATCTCGGGGTCCTCGGTTGAAAGGAAGGTCCTGTCGTTGTATTCCCTCACCGAAACCGCCTCCGAATACTTTTCCGCAATACTGACAGCGGCGGCATATTCCTCGGGGTATCTCTCACGCGAAGGGGCAAGGATAACCACCTTCTTTTCCGGAATTTCAAGGCGCTCCGGAAGGCCGCACGCCGTAACCGAAATCAGCAGGGCAGCAATAAGCAGCAGTGCCGGCAGTCTTTTTTTCATTCAGTCTCTGTCTCCAATCAATATCTGAGTTGTGAATTTATCTGTTTGACAGTTTCAGGGTCGATTTTGAGCACCTTGCGGTCATAGGTGTAAATGCCGTTAACCTCAAACTCAACATCGCTGACCTGGGTATATACCGTTGCGCTCAGTCCCTTTTTGACAAGAGGAATTATCTGCCTTTCGTGAAGGGCTTTGTAAGCGGCGGTCAGAGCCTTGGAGTTCCTGTAAGCTATGTAACCGAAGGAACGCTGATAATTCCAGACGTGGCCCTCAATATTCCAGCTGTATCCGCCGTATTCGCTGAGCACAAACGGCCTGCCGTCCTGCCTTCTTTTTGTGGGCATATGAACGGGCGTAATATATTTATGGACACTCTTGAAATCCGGGCCGTGCTGGTCGTGCCAGCCGCTCGCGTGGTCAACCAGTCTTGAAGGATCGTAAACTTTGACCCACTCGCCCGTTTCCCTTGCGTCAAACTGACCCCAGCCTTCGTTGAAGGGCACCCAGGTGCAGATTGAAACACAGTTATACAGATTGTCAATCATACCTTTGAGTTCTTCCCTGAATTCAACTCTCCACTCGGGCTTGTCGCGGTTGAACATCTTATACTGATTGTCCTTAACGTGAACGTTGATATTGGGCAGAGCGCCCGCATATATGAGATTGAGGGGCTTGCCTCCGCTTATCATATCCTGCCAGACCAGCATTCCGAGGCGGTCGCAGTGGTAATACCAGCGCAGCGGCTCCTCCTTTATGTGTTTCCTGAGCATATTGAAGCCGAGACGCTTCATCTCGTTTATATCAAAAATCATCGCCTCATCGGTCGGGGCGGTGAGCTGGCTCTCGGGCCAGTAGCCCTGGTCGAGAAGTCCGCGCTGGAAATAGGGCTTGTTATTGAGAGCAAGACGGGGTATGCCGTCTCCGTCTTTGACAATGGAGAACTTTCTCATACCGAAGTAACTTGACACCTCGTCGGATTTGCCGCCGTCAAGATAAAACTTCACAGTATAAAGGAAGGGGTCCTCGGGACTCCAGAGCCTTGCGTCCGGAACGGGTATTTCACACTCCGGCCCGACTTCTCCGTTGAACACCGTCTTTTCCCCGTCGGATATTTCGGCGCTGAGCTTGCCGCTGCCTATAACATTAAACGAAAACTTAACCGTGCCCCTGTCTATATCGGGCAGGATTTTTACGCTGTCTATCCTGTTTTCATTAACAGGCTCAAGCCAGACCGTCTGCCAGATGCCCGAGGTTGCCGTATACCAGAAGCCGACGGGTTTGAGCTTCTGCTTGCCCCTCTGCTGATGCCCCTCATCCGTGGGGTCATATACTCTTACGGTAAGTTCGTTTTCGCCTTCAGCAAGAAGGTCGGTTATATCAAATGAAAACGGATTGTATCCGCCTGTATGCTCGCCCGCCGGTTTATCGTTTACGCAGACGGAGCACTGCCAGTCAACCGCTCCGAAGTGAAGAATGGTTCTTTTGCCTTTGAACGCATCCGTCAGGGTGAAGGTCCTGCGGTACCAGAGTCTCTTATAAGGCTCAAGCGGAAGATTGACTCCGGAAAGTTCGCTTTCAACCGAAAAGGGGACAAGAATTTTGCCGTCATAGCTTTCGGGCTTTTTCGAATACATATCCTTAATGGCATAGTCGTATTCTCCGTTGAGGCAAAGCCAGTCTTTCCTCTCAAACTGAGGTCTGGGATACTCCGGCAAAGGACAGTTTCTGTCAACCTTGTCATACCATTCCGTTCTGATGCTCATCTGCGTTCTCCTTTCAGTCTACGTATTGAAGTTCGTCGAGCCTGTACTGGGTGCCCGAACGCACAAATTTAAATTCGTCAAGTTCGTCGTGTTTGCCTTCAGTGAAGCGGTACTCAACAATATAGTAGTCCGCGCCCTTGCCTTCAAGCTCCGGCTTCTTTTCGGGGTCAAGTACCCATTTGCGCCCCTCGGTCACGGTTTTGCCGTCCGTCAGGTTATAGCAGAAAACGCCGTCAATATCGGAATAAACGGGGTAATCCGCAAGTATTCTGCTCACGCAGTCTTCGGTGTAGGTGATTCTGAGCGAATCAACCAAGTCCTGATATGAGGCATACTTTTTGTCTACCACGGGAGCGTATTTTTTGCCGTCTTTTTCGAAGGCCTTATTTTCATCGACTTTAAGATGACCCAGCACAAAGACATTGTTGTAGAAATCCTGATTGCTGTTTACAAGCAGTTTGAAAGCCACCAGAAGGCTTTCGCTGATATATTTGTCGGCATCGAATTCCTTTGATCCGCACGAGGCAAAAAGGGTAAAAACCGTTATTAGCGCAATAAGCGCGGCAATTATTCTTTTCATTTTTTCTCCTCCTGACAAATAATTTTACTACATCGGGATGATTTAGTCAAACTTTTTAATATGATTTGCCACTTGAAAAGGATATAAATGTATGATATTCTTTATGCTGTTAAAATACCGGAGGTCAATTATTATGTTATCTTCTCTTATCCCCGAAAAAATCCTCGGAATTGCGGCTCTTATCTGCACCCCTGTGCTTTGCGCAGTGCTTCTGAAGCTTTTTTCCCGCTTTCTTCCCAAGGACAAGGGCAGGGAATTCGCGGTTGACGGCAGCAAATCCACCGGCAAAATCAGGGGCGCCGGTCTCGCTTTCATCTGCGTTTTTATAATCTGCTCGCTTCTGTTTGTGCCCGTTACGCTTGAATACGGCATATATTACGCTCTCATCTTTGCCGAAATGCTTTCCGGTTATCTTGATGACAGAGCCGATAAGCCCTGGAATGAATATAAAAAAGGTCTGCTTGACCTGCTTATCTCCGCAGCCGCCTCCGTCTGCTTTGTTTACTTCAACAAAGCCCTTACTTCAATCAGCTTTTTCGGGCTTACGCTGCGCATTCCCGCGGTTGTCTTTGTCATAATCTGCACAATCCTCATCTGGATGCTCATCAACGCGGTCAACTGCTCCGACGGCATAGACGGTTTCTCATCGGTACTGACCTCAATCTCATATATAAGCGCCGCTCTGGTGATATATTTAAAGGGCGGAGACCGCAATTTCATCAGTCTTACCGCCCTTATGATTCTTGTGCTTCTTCCCTACCTGTGGAAAAACTCCGAGCCGAGCACAATGCTTATGGGCGACGCCGGTTCAAGAGCTCTCGGCATTTTCCTTGCCCTGGCAATAATGAAAACGGGAAATATCCTGCTCGTTATTCCGCTCTGCTTCGTGATATGCCTTGACGGCCTGCTCGGAATCGCAAAGGTTTCGATTATAAGATTTCTTCATCTGAATGTTATGAAAAACATCCGCACTCCCCTTCACGACCATTTCAGGAAGAATAAGGGAAATTCAAATTCCCAGGTTATATACAGATTCTGTATCGCTCAGATTATCATCTCGGCTGTTACGCTTTTCGCCTTAAAGGCCTGAGAAGGCGCGCCGAATTCAGCACACAGACTATCATCGTTCCCACGTCCGCGATAACGGCAAGCCACATCGGGGCAACTCCCGCGATGCCGAGAACTATGACCGCGATTTTCACTGCCAGAGCGAAGATGATGTTCATCTTCATAACACTCATCGTTCTCCTGCTGCAGGCAACCGTATCGCCGAGACGCGTAAGATCGGAATCGGTCAGGATAACATCCGCCGCCTCGGCCGCGGCCTTAGTCCCCAGACCCATGGCTATGCCGACATCCGCCTGCGCAAGCACGGGAGCGTCATTGATACCGTCGCCGACATAAATAACTCCCTTTGAGCCGCTCTTGAGTTCTTCAAGGGCGGTCAGTTTATCTTCGGGCAGAAGGTCCGCTCTGATATCGGTTATACCGACCTGAACGCAAATCTGCTCCGCCCTCGCTCCGGTGTCACCGGTAAAGACGGCAATCCTGTTTATGCCCTGACTTCTCAGGTCTTCAATCGCCTTCGGAGCAGCGGGGCGGACATTGTTTACTATATCTATCGCGCCTATAACCCTGCCGTCAAGGGCAACATAGACCGGAAAATCGCCGTACTTTGAAGTATCGAGATTCAGGCTGTTCATAAGACGAACGCCTCCGCAGTACACTCTGCCGCGGGAGGTCTCTATGCTTGTGCCTCCGCCGGATATCTCTTTAAAGTCCTTTGTGTCATTCATATCCGGCTCGCCGTAGGCGTCTATGACCGACCTTGCAAGAGGATGAGATGAATAATTCTCACACTTTGCCGCAAGTTCAAGTATTTCATTTTCGTCGAAGCCTTCGCCTGCAACTATCCTGCCGACCGAGGGCACTTCAAGAGTGAGAGTGCCCGTCTTGTCAAACACCGCGGTATCGGCGGCGGCAAGAGCTTCTATAAAATTGCTGCCCTTGATTATCATGCCGTTTTTCGCGCACGCTCCCATGGATGAGAGGAAGGCGAGGGGTATGCTCAGGACTATGGCGCACGGGCACGACGCAACCAGGAGCACAAGGGCTCTGTAAATCCATTCCGCCCATTCGCGGGTAATGATTGAAGGCACGATTGCCACGATAATTGCCGCCGCAATTACGGCGGGTGTGTAATATTTCGCGAACTTCGCGGCGAGGTGCTGTGATTTGCCCTTTCTTTCAGCCGCTTCCTCAACAAGAGCTATGATTCTGGCAGCGCCCGACTCGTTTTTCTCTCTCGCGGCTTCATAGATAACAGTCGAATTGCCGTTTTTCATGCCGCTCATTATACTGCTGCCGGGGAATACCTCAACAGGCAGGCTTTCACCTGTCAGCGCGGAGGCGTCAACGGTGCCCGTTCCGCTTATAACCGTACCGTCAACGGGAACGGTTTCGTGAGGCAGCACGGCAAGTTTCATGCCCGCCTTTATATCGTCTGCGTCAATCTCCTCAAAGCCGCCCTCCGGCCTTACCAGATGACCTTCATCGCTGACTATCGAAAAGAGAGATTCGATGGATTTCCTGCTCCGTCTGCCGGCATAATCCTCCATATATTCGCCTATACGGAAGAAGAGCGTTACTGCGGCCGCCTCGGCAAATTCCCTTATCAGACACGCCGCCGCGACAGCGATTACAAGCAGAACCTTTTCATCTATCTCAAGGCTTTTGATGTTTTTGACAGCCGCTTTGAAAATCGGAAGACCGCAGATGACGATGCAGGCAATGCGCATGACATCACGCGGGAAATTCTGTATCGCCTCAATGGGTATGAATGATACCGCAAGCAGAACCGCGCCGATTATGAGCAGAATTATTGATTTTTTATCAATCTCTTCGTGGTGATGTTCGTGCCCGCATTCGCAGCAGCCGTCGCAATGATCGTGATGCTCATGTTTATCGTTATTCATTTGCTCACCTCCGTTTTTCCGTGACATGCTCGAGACCTGCTTCCATAATTTCTCTCACATGCTCGTCATCGAGGGCATAATAAACCGTTCTGCCCTCTCTCCTGGGACGGACAAGACCCGAGGTTCTGAGTATTCTCAGCTGATGTGATACCGCGCTCTGAGTCATACTCAGGTGCTCGGCAAGATGATAAACGCACATTTCCTTAAAGGTCAGCGCCGCAAGAATTCTAACGCGCGTGGAATCTCCGAACACCTTAAAAAGCTCGGACAGGTCATAAAGCACCTCAATATCCGGCTCGCGGGAAACACTGACTTTTTCGTGAACGTGACTTTTCTTTACCTTATCCATCTGTATTCTCCTTATCCTTTTCGGAATTTATATGCAAAATAAATTATCGGCTGCAGCCTGTTCATTTAAACCGCAACTCTGCGCCGTTCTTTTAACATCCTGCTTTTCGCTTAAACGCGTCTTATCCGTCAGCAGGATGTGATTAGCAGACCGTCGATATTGCCGTGATTATTTACCGGCACCGTGTCCGCCGGAAAGCGCCTGTAAATCCTGTATTCGCCTGCAAACACCGGCCGGTTTCAAACTTTGCCGGAAATATATTTGAATACGTGAACACTTACTCATATATATGTTGTAAAACTGTGATTTCTGATTCTGTACCGCACTCGGTATTTTTTAAACTTTCGCTCGACCGAAAGTATATTTGAATATATGAACACTTGCTCATATATCAGTTAAAAATCAAAGGTGAAGCAGGCGCAATCAAAGGTGAACAGGCTCGCAAGTTTTGGGTACTGCACTGCGCATTCTTATTTCAGTTCTGCCGAGGGTATAATTGAATATATGAACAGTTGCTCATATATATGTTGCAATACAATGCTTTCAGATTCTGTACCGCACCCGGTTTTTTTAAAACTTTCGCTCTGTCGAAGGTATATTTGAATACGTGAACACTTGCTTATATATCGGTTAAAAATCAAAGGTGAAGCTGGCGCAATCAAAGGTGAAGCAGGTGCGGCAGGTTTCAGGTGCTGTGCTTCACATTAAAATTTCCGCTACGCCGAGGACATAATTGAATATATGAACACCTGCTCATATATATGTTGTAAAACTGTGATTTCTGATTCTGTATCGTACCCGGAAAGTTTCGGGTACTGCACTGCTCATTTTTATTTCCACTACACCGAGGGTATAATTGAATATATGAACACTTGCTCATATATCGGTTAAAAATTAAGAGTAATGCAAATGAGGCAGGTTTCGGGTGCTGCACTGCGCATTCTCATTTCAGTTCTGTCGAGGACATATTTGAATATATGAACAGATGCTCATATATTCAATTCATCAAGATTGTAGCACGTGTGTATCTGTTTGTCAATAGGACAGGGTGACATTTTAAATAAAAGCCGGAAAATACGGTTAGGTACGGCAGGCACGCGGTAAGCGCGCGATGAAGCTCCGCGAAGAAGAAGAAAAGGCCGCGGCAACGAAAAGAAAAAATCTGAAATCCGCAGTTGACGCGTAAAAACCGCCGCCCGGGGGAATCCTCCGGGCGGCTTTGATAATATATGTTTGCAGACATATCCGGTTTACTGCTTTATTGCTTTTTAAAATCCTCGTATGTCGGCAGCATATTGAAGAGGCCTTTGAAGAAGGCGATTATCTTCGCTATGAAGGTCGCGCTGACTTTGACCGTGACTTCTTCGGTTGTCTGAACGGTTTCACCTGTTGAGATATTTACAAGCTTTGCCGAAATCTTGTATTCGCTCTTTGTCGCGGTGAATTTGCACTCATCGCCTTCCTGACCGTTGCTCCAGACTGTTTTGTATCCGTCGGGGGCCTTGGCTGTGGTATGGAAGATAACGGTTGACTTGTAGTCCGCGTTCAGAGTGCCTTTGCTGCCGTTGACTATGCCGAAACCGTCAATGACGGGCGCTGCCGCTTTTTCACTTGCAAGCTGAGCGTTTATCGCGTCAATGCCGTTCTTCTTTGCGGCGTTTACTTCGTCTATTCTTGTTGCCGCGTCAATATTCTTCTTTGCGGTTTCGGCAAGCGCTTTGACCGCGTCGGAAACATCGGCGGGAACAGCCTTGTCAATTTCCGCTTTGGCGGCTGCTTTAGCTTCGGTAAGAGCCTTTAATTCCGAATCGTTTTCTATTTCAAAAACAGGCTGCTCTATCGTGCTTCCGTCTTCGTCTGTTACCGCCAGTACGAACTTGCCGACGGTATCATCATCGACCTTGTCAAAGCTGTATTCCTTGCCCATATATTGGAAAGTAGCGTTGTCCTCCTGCGGTATGATTGTAACTTCAGTCACACCGTCGGGAACTTCAATTATAACCTCTTCGGCGTCTTCGTTATCGGTTTCCATAAAATAAGCTGTTGAATTGCTGATTATTATCGCGCCTATTTCGGCATAAAAAGACTTCGTGGAATCAAATTTTCCGGCCTTGGATAAATACAGTGAAACATCCCTTAAAGCAATACATTTAATCTCAATCAGGCTCGATGAACCTCCGCCCACCGACTGATAAATTGTTCCTGAAGAATCTTTATAAAAATATATTTCCCTGTCCGGATATTCATTGTCATACGCATATATTCTTTGCTGACCGTCAACTTCTTTATAATACAGGAAATTAACCGTATGATTTAAATTGCGTTTTTTGTTATTTACCCAATACACACCTTTATATCCTATCTGAAGCAAACCTTTGTTGTCATAATCATGATTCTTTACGTAATCCGTAACTTCGCTCCAATCCGATGAAGGATCATATCGCGTTCCCAGATTCTTAAAACCTCTTCCTCCGGCAACGGTTGACTGTTCAACAATACTGCCCTGCTTCAGCTGATAATAATGAATGGGGTCTTTA
>JAILMJ010000034.1 GCA_024692685.1 Clostridia bacterium | reverse complement strand
AATTGCTCTTTGCCCTGAGGCTTGTTGTAATTACGAGAACTTTACTCATTTAAGATTCTCCTTCATAAAAGATTCAATTCTGTCAAACGGTATCGCGCCCGTTTTTCCGCCGTCATAGAGGTCGGTATGAGACGCGCCTTCAATTACGAGCAGTTCTTTATTGTCTGCGTATTTGCTGTCTTTAATCATATTTTCATAGGCGTCTTTGCCGAAATAGAAGGAGTGCGCCTTATCGCCGTGCATAATCATAACTGCGGAGCGGATTTCGTTTGAGTATTTCAGTATCGGCTGATTCATAAAGGACTCGCATCCGATAACATTCCAGCCGCTGTTTGAGTTGAGTGAACGGGGATGATATCCTCTCTGCGTCTTGTAATAATCATAGTAATCCTTCACGAAATACGGCGCGTCATCGGGCAGCGGATCAATTACTCCCCCGCCGGGCGCGTATTCACCCGCGGCATAATCCTTTATACGCTGAGCGCACAGAGCCGCCTTCTTTTTATAGCGCGCTTCCTCACTGTCTTCGGAGTCAAAGTATCCGTTTGCGTTTACCCTCGTCATATCATACATCGTTGAGGCAACGGTTGCCTTGATTCTTGTGTCAAGCGCCGCGGCGTTTACTGCCATTCCGCCCCAGCCGCAGATACCGATAATGCCGATTCTGTCTGCATCGGCTCTGTCATTAAGTGACAGATAATCAACAGCCGCCATAAAATCTTCGGTATTTATATCGGGAGAAGCCATATATCTCGGCTGACCACCGCTCTCACCGGTGAATGACGGATCGAACGCCAGTGTCAGGAATCCGCGCTGTGCCATCGTCTGAGCATAGAGGCCGGAGCATTGCTCCTTGACCGCCCCGAAAGGCCCGCAAACCGCAATTGCAGGGAGTTTTCCCGACGCGTCCTTGGGCGCATACATATCGGCGGCAAGAGTGATGCCGTATCTGTTTATAAATGTCACTTTGGAGTGGCTGACCTTTTCGCTTTTTTCAAAAGTTTTGTCCCATTCGGATGTGAGCTTGAGCTCTTCCGGTTTTATCATAAAAACACCTCCGCTTTATTTCTGCTTTTTTATTATAGCATCTTGCAATACCATTTACAAATTGTTATAATGAATATCATGATATTCAAAAACGGAATATCAATCGGAGGTTATTATGGAGATAAGAACGATGCGATATTTTCTGACCGCGGCAAGAGAAGAGAATATGACCAGGGCTGCTGAAATCCTTCACGTAACCCAGCCTACACTTTCAAAGGCAATAAAATCGCTGGAGGATGAGCTCGGCAAGAAGCTGTTTACCCGCCGCAGCTTCAGCATAGGATTGACGCAAGAGGGTATTCTGCTTCGCGAAAGAGCGGAGGATCTGGTAAATATGGCTGATAAAATAGAAAGGGAGTTTGTTTCGCTTGATGATATAACGGGCGGAGAGCTCTATTTCGGCCTCGCGGAATCATATCAGATTCGATACCTTGTGGGTGAGATAAGCGCGTTCAAGCAGGATTACCCCAATCTCCATTATCATATTACCAGCGGAGACACCGAACAGGTAGCGGAGAAGCTTGACAAAGGTCTGCTCGATTTTGCCGTTCTTGCAGAAATACCCGACAAAACCAAGTATGAGTTTCTTGTTTTCCCCGAGCCGGATATATGGGGAGTGGTTATGCCCGCGGATTCGCCGCTCGCGAAGAAAAAAGCCGTGCGCTCGAGCGATCTTATCGGGCTGCCGCTGTTCTGTTCGGGTCAAGGCTGGGAGAAGGATATACCGGAATGGGCGAAAGAGGATATGGATAAGCTGCATCTCGAGGGCTCATTCCGCCTTTCGTATAACGCCTCGCTTTTTGCCGGTGAACACCTCGGATATCTGCTTACCTTTGATAAACTCGTTAACACATCCGAAGGCAGCGGGCTGGTATTCCGTCCGCTTACTCCGAAACTTGAAACGAAGCTGTTTCTCGTGTGGAAAAAGGGCCAGACTTTTTCACCCATTGCGGAAAGATTTCTTAAACAGATAACGGTTGATTTTAATTGAACAAGTTTAAAAGCCCGCAGTGAGAGTTGTTCTTTAAAACAGACACACTCAGGCGCCGTCGGGGGAGCAAATCAAAACAGACAATAATAAGGGGCAAAAGAAAATGAATAAAAATAACAACAATGATAAAGACCGTATTACAGCTGCGCCGGATTCCGCACAGACTGTTTATTATGATGTATCTCAGCCTCCGTTTACGGTGCACGGACTCCTGAAAGACGAAGCGGGTTATTACCGTCTGCCTCATGACGTTGCCGCCGCGGCAAATGACGGCGTGAAGGAGCTTAACCTGCACACGGCAGGAGGGCGGCTCCGTTTTCGCACAGACGCCGGCAGAATCTCTTTGCGCGCAAAATTGCGCTCAGTCACACGAATGCCGCATTTTGCGCTTACCGGGAGCGCGGGATTTGATCTTTACTCCGATAATATTTACCGCGGAACATTTATACCGCCTATGGATATGGAAACAGACTTCATTTCGGAGCTGTCTTTCGGAAACAGCGACGGCGGCATTCATGAAATCACCATCCATTTTCCGCTTTACAGCGGCGCGGCTTCACTGGAGATCGGTCTTCCTGCAGGGTGTGAAATTGCAAAATCATCCGCTTACCGTATTCAAGCACCGGTTGTTTATTACGGTTCGTCAATAACGCAGGGCGGGTGTGCCTCACGCCCGGGTAATTCGTATGATAATATTCTGTCCCGGCTGCTGTCCTGCGAGCATATAAACCTTGGGTTTTCCGGCAGCGCAAAGGGAGAAATGTGTATGGCCGAATACATTGCGGGGTTGAAAATGTCGGCGTTTGTACTGGACTATGACCATAACGCGCCGAACCCGGAACATTTGGAAAGGACGCACGCGCCCTTTTTCCGTACGGTACGCAATAATAACCCGGCACTGCCCATAATTATTATGACACGCCCGCAGCCGAATCCGAACAGTGATGATCTGATGCGCCGGAATATCGTCAGACAAACTTTTGAAACGGCGGCGGAAAGCGGAGATCAAAATGTGTTCTTTATAGATGGTACGCAAATGCTGCATGCTTTCGGCGGTGATTCCGGTACCGTTGATAATACCCATCCGAACGATCTTGGGTTTTACTGTATAGCCAAAGCGTTGGAACCGATTCTGAAGTCGGCCCTGCAAAAACAGGATATGCGGTCTTTTTCTTTTTCATAAAATCAATCTTAACGGCTTTTTTTCTTGCTGTTCCGCCATATCTGTATTATTATATACTGGTATGAAACTTACTTGAGTCTATATTTGACAGGGAGGATTATAAAATGCTCGAAATTAATTAAACAATCACGGACGATACTTTGACGGTTTGCCTTGACGGCAAGATGGATACAACGACTTCGCCTGAAGTTATGGCTTCCGTCGAAGGAGACACCGACAAGGTAACAAATCTCGTTTTCGACTTGAAAAATCTGAAATACCTTTCTTCCGCGGGCCTGCGCGTCCTGCTTTCCCTGCATAAAAAAATGCAGGCAAAAGGTACAATGAAACTAATAAATGTCAACGAAACCATAATGGAAATCTTTTTTCTTACGGGTTTCACTGAATTCCTCAACATTGAGTAATAAATAATATAGAATTTAAAGAACTATGTTGATATACTTTAATCCGGCTCTTTGGGCCGGATTTTTTGCATAATTGCAGAAAAATCATCGCTCAGTCCGCTCCTTATCCTTATTCTTGGCCTTTAAAAGCCAATGCGTGCGAAAGTCCGTGGCGCGGGCAATGATATGCGGACGCTGTCCGCCGGATTTTACAGGAATATTTTTTTAATTAGATTAATATTGACTTATTATGCAGTTCCCATTATAATATTTACAATATGGAAATATATATGATTAAAGAGGATATACTATCCCGGAATAATGAACAGGCCAAGGATGTGCGACAGCTGCTCGACGACAAAGACATATTTTATGTCAATCTGATGTCATCTCCGGGCGCCGGCAAGACCACCGTGCTCTCAAAACTTATACCTCCCCTGTCGGAGAAATACAAAATAGGTGTAATAGAGGCGGATATTGACTCGGATAAAGACGCTCTGGCAATAGAGCGCGAAACAGGTGTAAGAGTCATACAGATGCACACCGGCGGTGCCTGCCATATCACCTGCCAGATGTCCCTCGAGGCGCTCGAAGCGCTGGGTACTGACGGGCTTGATATCATTTTCCTCGAAAATATCGGAAATCTCGTCTGTCCGGCTGAGTTTGACACGGGCGCAGATTTGAATCTTGTGCTTTTAAGCGTGCCCGAGGGCGATGACAAGCCCCTGAAATATCCCCTTATGTTTGAGGTTGCGAACGCAGTCGCCGTAACCAAACTCGATGTGGCTCCGATATTTGATTTCAGCCGCGAAAACGCGGTGAACAACATAAGAAAACGCAATGCGGACGCAAAAATATTCTTTACGTCTGCCCTTGAGAATACCGGCATAGATGAACTCAGGCAATATATTGAAACAGAAGCAATCAAAAAAATCCGCAGGGATTAAAATACAGACAGGAGAATTATTATGGCTGACACAAACAACAAAATCTGCATCATCGGCGGAGGCCCTGCCGGGCTTTCATGCGCAATGTACCTTGAGAAAAAAGGCTACACGGATTATGTAATCTATGAGAAGCTCAACAAGGTCGGCGGCAAATGCTGGTCACCCAAAATCAAGGTAAATCACAACGGCAAAGAAGAAGAAAGAAGCTTCGAAACCGGTGCTATCATGGGCGCAATCACCTATCATGCGGTAAGTGAGATGGAAGAATTCGGCGGCTATTATCACAAGGGCCCCGACTTCAAAAAAGGCGAACCGAATATGAGAAGAGAATTCCGCAATCTTGACGGAACGGTTGACCATCCGTTTGAGCCCAAGGTGAATTTCTCAATCGGCAAAACTCTTAAACTGCTTAAACTTAAAAAGCAGATGAAAAAGCTCAATCAGCTTATGCAGACAAAGTATGCCGGCTATGACTGCTACGGCCATATCGGCGTAGCAAAGGGTGAATACTACGGTATCTCCAAGGGTGTTGACGGCCACTGCGGAGCTACGAAAGAGAATTCTTTCCCCAACTACATCAAAGGCAAAAACCCGAATCTCAAAGACCTTGCTCTCCCCTTCTCGGAATTCTGCAAGATAAACGGCGTTGAGGAGGTTCAGAGAATCTGGATTGCTCCTTTCACCTCATTCGGATACGGCTTCTTTGATGAAATCCCTGCAGCTCTTGTAATGAAATATCTCGATGTCACCACCGCCCTTGAGTTTGTCAATATGCAGCTCTGGACCTGGCAGGACGGCACTCAGGAGATTTATGAGCACGTAAACAAAAAACTTATGCATCCCGCCGTACTCGGCACCGAGGTTGTCAAGGTAGAGAGACCCGACGGCAAAGTAAATGTCACAGTGAGGAAAGACGGAGAAGAGAGCACTGAGACATTTGATAAGCTGATTATCACTACCCCGCTTGATTATTTTATCAACTATGCCGACGCAACGGACGAAGAAAAGAACCTCTTCAGCAAAATAATTCACGAGAGATACTGCGACTACATCGCTACATTTGAGAGCGGCAAGAGCCCCAACATCTCAGGCTATATGGTTGATAATATGGTACCCGAAAGGCTCGGTCACGCAATGGTTTACTATAACAGATGGCAGGATCTCGACAGAGACTGCCCCGCAACCGTCTACGCGCTTGCGAATCATACCGGTTCACCCGATGTTGAGTATGATACCGTTATGAAGACTATGGATGAGGATATGAAAAAAGTAGGATTCCCGATCAAAGAAAAACTCTATGCTCAGGAAGTTTATTACTGCCCGCACGTATCCGCCAAAGATTACGCTGACGGCTGGTATGACAAGCTCGAAGCCCTTCAGGGTAACCTTAACACATACTACGCAGGTGAAATCATCTCCTTCGGCGATATGGAAGATACCTGCGCAGCGAGCAAGGATATAATCGGCAGATTCTTTTAATCGGTATGCAGCAAGTTAAAACTATACTTTTATCAAAAAGTGTTTTTGAAGATAACGATGCCCGGGCGGAGAAACTCCGCTCCGGGCTGAAAGAAAAGAACATCTGCCTTGTGAATGTGATGTCATCACCGGGAAGCGGTAAGACCACGCTGCTTATATCCCTTATCAATGCGCTCAAGCAGAAATATAATATCGGCGTTATGGAAGCCGATATAGACTCAGATAAGGATGCTGTGACGGTAGCAGAAAAAACAGGTGTGCGTTCAATTCAGCTTCACACAGGCGGAATGTGCCATCTTGACGCCGATATGACAAAGCAGGGCCTTGACGGGCTCGGCGACGGGCTCGATCTCATATTTCTCGAAAACGTGGGCAATCTTGTCTGCCCCGCCGAGTATGATACGGGAGCCAACGTTGATATGGTGATACTATCCGTTCCCGAAGGCAATGACAAGCCGCTTAAATATCCGCTTGTCTTTCAGAAAAGCGACCTTGCCGTTATAAGCAAAACAGACGCTCTGCCTTATTTTAATTTCAATATGGATGAGTGCAGAGAATACATACGCTCGAGAAACCCCGATGCTTCCGTCATCGCCGTTTCTGCAAAAACGGGCGAGAATATGGATGAACTTGTAAACTGGTTTATCCGCAAACTTTCCGAGAGGTGAACTTATGCTTCAACAGAGCAAAGCTGTAACAAGTAAATATCAGAATGAAAAGGATTTTCAGAAAAGTTATGCCAAACTCGGTAAGAAAATAACAGACGTAGTTGTTCATAAAGCGACCGGCGTCAATGCCGACCATCCGGAATACTGGGGCCTTCGCGAGATGCTTACCCCTGAAATGGTTGACCTTTGCAACAAGATGAAGCTGCGCAAGCACTACACGCTCGACGATCTTATCAAGCTTCACAAAGGTGTTGACCCGAAGCATCTGGAAGAAGTCTATGAGCAGATGTCTGTTATCGGTATTATCGAATATGACTACGGCGATAATTATACACACAATCTGAAAGATGACCATCCCATCAAGGATGCTCCCAGAATCAAACGTTACAGGCTCCCATTCTTCGTACCGGGGTCTGCCGAGCTTTTCAACTCCTCGGTTGACCGTATTGAGAAGAATCCCGCCGTAGCCAGTTTTTTTGAAAGAATGACTTATATACCTCTTGCCGGTATCACCCAGATGGTTGCCCCCGGCGGTATGGGCATAGGTATGCATGTTATTCCTGTTGAAAAAGCAATAAATGCCCAGCAGGAATCAATATCGCTTGAAAAAATCTCTTACTGGCTCGATAAATATGAGGGCCACATTTCAGCCGGCATCTGCTCCTGCAGAGCATCAAGAGCAAAGCTTGACGAGGGCTGTACCGACGACTGCAACGATTGGTGCGTTCAGCTCGGCGATATGGCGGATTACACCGTCGAAACAAACCGCGCACACTACATCACCAAAGAGCGCGCTCTTGAGATTTTCGAGCTTGCCGAAAAGAACGGTTACGTTCATCAGATAACCAACATTGACGGTGAAAACAAGATATTTGATATCTGCAACTGCAATGTACGTATCTGCAACGCTTTGAGAACCTCGATGCTCTTTAACACCCCTTATCTTTCAAGGAGCGCCTATACATCAAAGGTTGACCGTGACAAGTGCGTTGCCTGCGGCAAATGCGTTGAAATCTGCCCGGCCGGCGCTGTCAAACTCGGTCAGAAGCTCTGCAAAAAGGACGGCACGGAAGTCAAATATAAACACGCCATCCTCCCCGATAAAATCCGCTGGGGCGAATATGCCTGGGATGAGAATTACCGTGACACAAAGGTTATGTCAAACACCTATGCGCAGGGAAGCGCGCCCTGTAAGGCAGCCTGCCCCGCACACGTGCCCATCCAGGCCTATCTCAAGCTTGCCCGTGAAGGCAAATATCGCGAGTCGCTGGCAATGATTAAGACAGAGAACCCCTTCCCCTCAGTATGCGGTCGTGTATGCAACAAGCGCTGTGAGGATGCCTGCACAAGAGGACTCATTGACGCTCCGGTTTCAATCGATGCCGTCAAGAAATTTGTGGCCGATCTTGAGCTTAACAGTGAAGACCGCTACGTTCCCGAAAAGGTCGTTCAGTCAGTTTACGGCAAATGGGACGAAAAGATTGCCGTTATCGGCGGCGGTCCTGCAGGACTTTCCGCTGCTTATTATCTTGCGGAAATGGGCTATACGCCCACCGTATTCGAAAAGAACCCGACTCCCGGCGGAATGCTGACATACGGAATCCCGAGCTATAAACTTGAGAAAGACGTTATCGAGGCAGAAATAGACGTTTTGCGCAAGCTTGGCGTTGAAATCCGCTGCGGCGTAAATGTCGGCGAGGATGTCACTATTGACGAACTTCGCAAACAGGGATACAAAGCATTTTATATCGCAATCGGCTGCCAGGGCGGCAAACGCCCCGGCGTTGCAAACGACACAGCCGAAGGCACCGATATCGCCGTTTCATATTTGCGTAAGAGTTATGAAAAACGTGAATCATTCACGGGCGATGTGGTTGTGGTCGGCGGCGGCAACGTGGCTGTTGACTGCGCCAGAAACGCCCACCGTCTCGGCGCCGCAAGCGTAAAAATGTTCTCACTTGAATCGCGTGATATTATGCCTGCCACAAAGCAGGAAATCGCCGAAACACTCGAAGAGGACATTGAAATCTGCAACAGCTGGGGTCCGAAAGAGGTTCTCGTTGACGGTGAAGGCAAAGTCAGCGGAATAGTCTTTAAACGCTGCGTTTCCGTCTATGATGCAGACGGAAAATTCGCCCCCGCTTATGATGAAAACGAAACAATCAACGTCAAGGCAGACAAAATTGTTTTTGCAATCGGTCAGACTATCGAGTGGGGCAAACTGCTTGAAGGCACTAAGGTTGAATTCTGGCACGGCAACTACCCCGTCGCGGATAAATTCACCTATCAGACCGCTGAGGAAGATATCTTCGTGGGCGGCGATGTTTACACCGGTCCTAAGTTTGTTATCGATGCCATCGCGGCAGGTCACGAAGCGGCAGAAAGCCTTCACCGTTTTGTAAGACCCAAGGCGGATATGACTATAGGCAGAAACAGACGCGCTTATACTCCCCTTGACAAAGACGATATTACCTTCCCCGATTATGACAATGCGGGCAGACAGGAAGCGGGAATGGATGACTCTGAAGACCACAGAATGTCATATAAGGATCTTCATCTCACCCTTACCGAGGAGCAGGTTAAAACCGAAACAGCAAGATGTCTCTCCTGCGGTGCCTCCTATGTTGACCCGAATCTGTGTATCGGCTGCGGTCTTTGCACCACCAAGTGCCAGTTTGACGCAATCCACCTTGTCAGGGACAATCCCCATTGCTCCGATATGCTCGTAGCTGAAGATAAGGTTACAAATCTTATAAAATATGAGATTAAGCGTGTCGGCAGGATAATCGCCAACTCCGGCTCCGAGGAAGCAAAGATTATGCGTGAAAAGCGTAAAGAATGGAAAAAGGCGCAAAAGGGCTGATTTATGCACGAACTCGGTATTGTAATGAATGTCGTCGAACAGGCGGACAGAATTGCCGCCGACAACGGCGCTCAGAAGATTGTCGGAATCACGATGGAAATAGGCGAGGTCAGCACTGTGGTACCGGAGCTTTTTCTTGACGCTTTTAACTGGGCCAAAAAGAGAACGGAATACTTACAGGAAGCCGAGCTTGAAATGATTATCATCGAAGGCAGAACCTATTGCAAAGAGTGCGGTGAAACCTACCGGACAACCGAATTCGGTAAGAAATGCCCGCACTGCGGCAGCCCGGAAACATATCTGCTGACCGGCGATCAGGTCATAATCAAAGATATTTCCGCCGTATTTGACACGCCGGAACAGGAAACATAAAACACAGTATAAATTCTAAAAATCGCAGCAGGCAACCTGCTGCGATTTTTTTCGGGCACATTCGGAGCGCCGAACCGGAAAAACGCCGTCTGAAAATGTCACGGAGCTAAGATAGGCAAGTAATGAAAGGACTTATTTTTGCAATGCGGAAATATGCTTCATCAAAAGGGATTATTTCTTTTCAAAAGCTTTATATTTCAGTATTATAATGATATAATAAAATCGGCGTGAGACCATTCACGCCGATAATCAGATATTTAAACTTTACTCAGTCTTACAATATGCGGTTTGACTGCATGCATTTATATCTGCCGGTTTTAATACTTTCTGCTCAGCACGAGGTATGAAATCCAATAAATCACAAGTAAGACACTGATTGAAAACATGAGCGAATACTGCACGGTGCGCTCACCGAGAAACATCGCAACCAATGAGGCAACAGCCGCAAGTAACGTAAACAGATAAACCGTCCACGTGCTGCTTTTCATACGCAGGTATGTGTTGCGCTCATCGTTGACTTCAACATCGATTTTTTCGCGGTATTCGGTGTTCTTCATATATTTCACGTTTCTTATTATCTGCAGAACCCCTACAGCGATAAGACCTCCGCCCATACCGGCGAAAATTGTCATATCGAGTACTTCCGTTACCGAAAGCACCAAAAGTGCCGCTCCCACAAGCACCCAGAAGATGCTTAATGCGAGCTTTTTGCCGTTATACATAAATCATTCCTCCCCGAAGATAAACACTTCTTCAATCTTCATTTCAAACAGGCGGGCTATTTTGTAGGCAAGCGTTATTGACGGGTTATATCTGCCGTTTTCGAGCGAACTGACTGTCTGACGGGAAACCCCGAGCATTTTTGCAAGCTCGTCCTGACGTATTCCTTTTGCGCTGCGTAATTCTTCTATACGGTTTTTCACGGCACCACCCTCCTCTTTATTAATTTATGTAAAGTTCGCTTTACAATTACATTATACCACACTTTTTACGAATGTCAAGTATGCTTTACATTTTTTTAGAGGTCGGAAAGATCCTCCCTCTGGCGGACGGCGGATAATTGCGCAGAGATACTGCTTTCCCTGCCGTAAGCCTTTCTGTTTCACGATTAAAGAATTAATCATATTATTCACTCTTAAAAAAGGAGAAAACGATATGGAAAACTACGCTTCAATAACCCCGGAAGAACTGGCTAAACTGGTTGAAGAAGCCGAGAAGCAGGCAAAGGCTGCCCTTGACAAGATGACACCGGAGGAACGTGAACAGTCAATAGCCAGGGCAAATAAACTGATCGCGGAGGATCAGGCGAGATTACAAAAGATAGTTGACGAAGCCAAAGCGGTTGCCAACGGGAACTATTCAAAAGACAACGAGCCCGAACCTGAATCCGCCGAAAAGAAAACCGCGATGTTTTGCTCTAATTGCGGCGCTCCTGCAGGCGGCGGAAAATTCTGCGAATACTGCGGAAAGCCCCTGTAACGCCGTATGAAAAAACTGCTTTTAATTGCGGGAATCATTATTCTGATTGCCTGCTTTATATGTCTGTCCGCTGCCGCCCTGCATTTTTCGGTATATCGCCATGCGCTGGACGGCACACCGGATTTTTATGCCGGATTGCACCGGAAAACAGTCATTTTTTCGGTAATTGGAATTATTCTTGCCGCAATCGGCACGGGATGCATTGTCCTTCGTTTCAAAGTCTGAATCACGTTTTCACGCAATCGGTAAGGGAATTCCGACATAAACAGTTTTAATCCGGCGACAGTTTAATCCCCGACATCCGATAAGCCTCAAAACAAGACAAGTCTCCCTGGATAATAAAGTCATTGTGAAAGAGAGATTGAGAAAATGGAAAAATTGAAACTCAACCCGCAAAGCACATTTCAGACTTTTGAAAACTTCGGCGTTTCCGGCGCATGGTGGGCGCAGGTTGCAGGAGGCTGGAGTGAAACCGATGAAAACTCCGGTATGCCGAAATGGGAAAGAATATCCCAACTTCTTTTTGACAAAGATAAAGGAATAGGAATCGGCTGCTACCGGTATAACCTCGGCGGCGGTTCCGCTCAGAGCGGCAAGGGAACCTACAGCCCGGAATGCCGCAGAGCGGAGAGCTTTGATATAAGCGACACGGAGTATGATTGGAGCCGCGATGCCAACGCCGTGCGGATGATGAAGCAGGCGGTCAAGGACGGGGCGAATGAGGTTATTTTCTTCGTAAACTCTCCTCCCGAACGGTGGACCCGTAACGGAAAGACTCACCTTGACAAAGCTTTCCGCACAAATCTTTCACCTGAAAACTATAAAAAATTCGCAAACTACTGCCTTGACTGCGTTGAGCATTTCAGAGAGGAGGGCATCCCGGTTAAGTATATTTCCCCGGTAAATGAGCCGGTGTGGAAATGGACGGGAGGTCAGGAGGGCTGTCATTACAGCCCGAGGCAGGTCAGGAAGCTTTTGAGGGTATTTGCAGATGAAATTGACCGCAGACCGGCTCTCGGAGACCTGAAAATCTCAGGAGCGGAGAACGGAGACATCCGATGGTTTAACAAAACCTACTGCCGCATTATGCTCGGAGATAAAATAATAAGCAAAAAAGCAGACGCCGTTGACACCCACTCCTATTTTTTAACGCCGCATATCCCGGTTATTTCGTCATTCATCGGCAACCGCGCCGCTTTTATGAAACGCTACCGCCGGTATGTGGACAGGCGCTTCCCCGGAAGTGAAATAAAGACCAGCGAATGGACTCATATGAAGGGCGGAAGGGATTACGGAATGGATTCCGCCCTCGAGCAAACCAAAATAATGATGGAGGATCTGAGCATACTCAATGTCACCTCCTGGCAGCTCTGGATAGCCCTTTCAAATGTGGATTACTGCGACGGTCTCATATACGAAAACGATGATACCCGCACTTTTGAACTGACAAAAAGATACTATGCCTTCGGCAATTTTTCAAAATTCATCGAAAAGGGAAGCGTCAGGTTTGACGTTGACCCCGGACCCGATCTTAAGGCGGTGGGTTTCGCCAAGGAAGGCAGGCAGGCGGTTGTTGCCGCAAACAGAAATGAAACCGCCGTTACTCTCGAACTGCCGCAAAACGTAAAAGAAATATACATAACAAGCGAGACAGATTCCCTCAGGCAGGTGAATCCGGAAAAGGTCTTCACCTTCCCCGCAAAGAGCGTTGTCACACTGATTTTTCAGGAGGACGCTGATATATGATTGAAAAAATCAAGGGTCTGATAAAAGAGGTTATCACTTATTGGCGTGTGCCTGCCGCAGGCAACAGCGTAGCTTACAGGGAATACCTTATGCTCTCCGTGGGCTGGCTCGGTATGCGCCTTGCCACAGTTTTCGGGATAGCTTTTGCGGTCAACAATCCCTTCACGGCGATGACATTGCACATGACGCACAGGGATCTGCTGATTTTCGGGTATATATGCACGGCTATCGGCTATGCCCTCGCTCCCCTGAACGCTTATATCATTGACAACCTGCGCTCACGGGCGGGCAAATACAGGGTATTTATCAAACTGGCAATTCCCTCGGGGCTGCTGTCTCTTTTCGCCCTGTTTTTCCCGTATGAAAGAATGGGCTATATCCCGATGGTGGTGTCTCTCTTCCTTATAGGCCAGATTCAGGGCTACGTTCAGGGCTGGTATTCAACGGGCGTGAGCAACCTTGTGTTTGTCATTTCCCCGAATTCGCAGGAGAGAGTCAGGATAATGACAGTTTCCTCGCTTGTGCATAACTTTGCCCCGAGTTTAACCGGACTTCTCATACCGGTGCTCAGCGATGTGCTTGCGGACGGCGACCTTTACAATATCAGAACCTACCGGATGATTTACCCGTTCTTCATAGTAATCGGCGTTGCCATGAGCCTTACCGCTTATTACGGGGTAAGCGAAAGAATAATCGAGCCGAGATTCCGCGTTACAAAGGTCGGACTTTTTGACGCGCTTAAAGCGGTTTCAAAAAACAAGCTGTTCTGGATAAAATGCTCCGATAACTGGAACAACTTTATGGAGGACAGCAAAAACGTGCTGCTGCAGTGGCTGTTCTACTACGGCAAAGTAGGCTCCATGACCACCTACGGCATTATGGACACCCTTTCATACAATTCCTCGATGTGGGCTATGCTCGCCTCCCCCTGGCTGATTGACAAGCTGGGCAAAAAGGGCTTCAAGCTCACTAAAAACATACTGCAGATTTTCATCACCCTCGGTCTTGCTCTGACTTACAAAAAGAGCCTTGCGCTAATATTCATATTCTATTTTCTCAACAGGTTCTGGGAGACGTCCGAGGTCATTGACAGAGCCATGGAATCGGACATCCGCGACTATCAGCAGTATATCAGCGGCGAGCGCATAGACGGCTCCTTCGGTGTGGTTGACACCTATGTGGGCGGAGCCATCGGAGCGGCCACAAATCTGTTTGTGCCCTGGGTATATAAGCGCAACGGCTTTGACGGCACAGATTATTCCGTGCTTAATGTATATAATGAAAACGGCACATTTAACAGCAGCAACGTGCTTTATCCGCTGCTGGATAAACTGCTCCTGATTTCCCTTGTCGGCGCCGCCATAGACGTGCTGCCCTGGTTCTTCTATGATTTAAGCGAAACGGACCAGAAAGCGGTTATCCGTATAATACGCCTGAGAAGCGCGGCAGAGGACAAAAACTCCGGGATTTTACAGGACGATGTTTACTGCGAGGCCTGCGAAGCTCTGCACAGCATGAAGAAATATCTCGGTTGCGAAAAGCTTGAAAAAGCAAAGAAGGAAGATTATCCGTCCAAAGAGGAATACAGGCTCAGAAAGAAAGCGGTAAGAAGCCACAACGAAGAAGTCGAAATAGCCGGCTTCCTGAACAAAGAGCTTCAGCGCTACACCACGCCTTTCGGCAAAGAGTTCATCGCCCTTTGCAGACTCATAGCAAGCAGCGAAAAGGGAAAAGCAGATACCGATTTCGAGGCAATCGCCCTCTCCCTCCCCGAAGCGGAAGGCAAAGAGGAAAGAAATCTGCGCTCCGAGGCGATTGATATGGCGCGCTCCATAAAACGCCGCGCAAAAGAAATCACGAAGCATCCGGAAAGAGCCGTATTTGAATTTTCGGCTGAGGAATATGAAGCACTTTATGAGCTGCCGGAGGATACGAGGGAGCAGCTCAAAGCCAAGAACCGCAAAATCAAGGAGGCCAACCGCCTGCGCTACCGCTATGGCAGGCTGATGAAGCCCTATATCAAGGCGGAAAGGCACATTATGCTCAGCGAAACCTACGAAAACATCGACAGTTTCACCTCGGATTATCCTCAGGCAAAAATCCGCTATGACGAAAAACTGCGCGAAGAAGAAGAAAAGGCCGCGGCAACGAAAAGAAAAAATCTGAAATCCGCAGTTGACGCGTAAAAACCGCCGCCCGGTATAATTACCGAGCGGCATTTCAGTTATTTTTGGTTATTTCTTTTTGAAATCTTCGTATGTCGGAAGCGAACCGAACAAGCTTTTGAAGAAGGCGATTATCTTCGCTATGAAGGTCGCGCTGACTTTGACCGTGACTTCTTCGGTTGTCTGAACGGTTTCTCCTGTTGAGTTATTTACAAGCTTTGCCGAAATCTTGTATTCGCTCTTTATCGCGGTGAATTTGCACTCATCGCCTTCCTGACCGTTGCTCCAGACTATTTTGTATCCGTCGGGCGCCTTGGCTGTGGTATGGAAGATAACGGTTGATTTGTAATCCGCGTTCAGAGTGCCTTTGCTGCCGTTGACTATGCCGAAACCGTCAATGACGGGCGCTGTTGCGCTTTCTTTTGCAAGGTAAGAGTTTATTGCGTCAACTCCGCTCTGCTTTGCGGCGTTTACTTCGTCTATTCTTGTTGCCGCGTCAATATTCTTCTTTGCGGTTTCGGCAAGCGCTTTGACCGCGTCGGAAGCATCGGCGGGAACAGCCTTGTCAATTTCCGCCTTGGCGGCTGCTTTAGCTTCGGTGACAGCCTTTAATTCCGAATCGTTTTCTATTTCAAAAACGGGCTGCTCTACCGTGCTTCCGTCTTCGTCTGTTACCGCCAGTACGAACTTGCCGACGGTATCATCATCGACCTTGTCAAAGCTGTATTCCACACCCATATATTGGAAAGTTGCGTTGTCATCCTGGTGTATGATTGTAACTTCAGTCACACCGTCGGGAACTTCAATTATAACCTCTTCGGCGTCTTCGTTATCGGTTTCCATAAAATAAGCTGTCGAATTGCTGATTATTATCGCGCCTATTTCGGCATAAAAAGACTTCGTGGAATCAAATTTTCCGGCCTTGGATAAATACAGTGAAACATCCCTTAAAGCAATACATTCAATCCGGCGCTCCGGCGCTCCGCCCACCGACTGATAAATTGTTCCTGAAGAATCTTTATAAAAATATATTTCCCTGTCCGGATATTCATTGTCATACGCATATATTCTTTGCTGACCGTCAACTTCTTTATAATACAGGAAATTAACCGCATGATTTAAATTGCGTTTTTTGTTATTTACCCAATACACACCTTTATATCCTATCTGAAGCGAACCTTTGTTGTCATAATCATGATTTTTTACGTAATCCGTAACTTCGCTCCAATCCGATGAAGGATCATATCGCGTTCCCAGATTCTTAAAACCTCTTCCTCCGGCAACGGTTGACTGTTCAACAATACTGCCCTGCTTCAGCTGATAATAATGAATGGGGTCTTTA
>JAILMJ010000087.1 GCA_024692685.1 Clostridia bacterium | reverse complement strand
TGCTTTTTCATACCTCTCGTATAATTTGTTCCTACAGGTATGTAGTCAATGTGAACATGCGGAACTCCCTGTTCGTCGGCGTGGTAGTAACAGCCGAACATATACATATTCGGATTCTTTTCCTTCCACCCTTCAACAAACTCGGTCAGAATCTCATAACTCAATTCCTCGGGTATTCTCTCTTCCATATTACCTACCGATACAATCATTTCATAAGCGGTATGCTTCTGCTTGTCATTTCTGATTTTTTCATAATAATCGGATATCCTGCGGTCGTTCCGTTTTTGTCTCAAATTGTATTCGGCCACAGCGGAATCAAACAATTTGTGATATGCTTCTTTTTCCGTAAGATTGCAGTTAAGCCAGACTTCGTGTTTGCCGTTCGGATCAATATGCGCTTCTTTGTCGGTAATACGCTTGTCACGGATATTATGCTGCCTTGCGATTTTTGTTCCGACATGGGTTGCGATTGAATAAGGCATATTACCTCTTCAGTATCCTGCAAACCGTCGCTTTGCTCACGCCGTAAAATGAGACAAGCTCGGCGATTGTCAGGCCTAACTCATAATGATCTTTTCTTACCTCTTCCTCTTCTTCGGGGGAGAGTTTTCTTTTTCTGCCGCAGCTGTGATGAACAGCGGGCGTGAGCAGATACTGCAGATACCGTTTGTTGCCGTAACCCGAATACTCCTTCACAAATTCATAATGATACAGATGTGATATTGTATTTAAGAATTCATCCTTCTCTGTTCCATCGCCGTTTTCAACTTCAATGCTGAGTTTAATACTCGTTGTTATCAACCTTCCTTCTTGTTTCAGATTTGTTTCATAATGAACATATTTTGGGCACGTTTTCGTTACTGACTTGTGACCTTGTCAAAAGCAGTAACTCAATACCGGTTATGACGTGCCATCATAACCGGATTGAGGCCTGCCGGCGGCACTGAACATTTTAATCACTCCCTTCGTGATAGATTAATACTAATCATATATGCTTAGTATCTGATTATAATATATCATTAAATGTTCAGTATGTCAAGTAAAATATTAAACAATACTGATAAATATGCTTGACATAGCAAATCCGATATGCTATGATAACCTCGTAGAATTAATCACGGAGGTATTATCATGGCTATATCGGAAAGGATACATTTCTTCAGAACGAAGAATAATATGACTATGAAAGAGCTGGGCAACAGACTCGGTTTCTCCGAGAAAACCGCCGATGTGAGGATCGCCCAATATGAGACAGCGAAGAGATTGCCGAAGGCGGATACAACCGAAAAGCTTGCGGCAATATTCAACGTATCACCGGATGCATTGAATGTTCCCGACATAGACAGTTACACGGGACTGATGCACACCCTGTTTGCTCTTGAAGATATGTACGGTTTATACATAGATGACATAGACGGAGAACTCTGCCTGAGACTTGACAAAACAAAAGGCACAACATACGCCACTCTTTTTGAAATGCTTTTTGCCTGGAACCGGAAGAGGAAAGCGATGAGACGGGGCGAGCTGTCAAAAGACGATTATGATACATTCAGATACAATTTCAGATTATCGGATACGGATATGATTACAGCGGAAGTGCCGAGGGAGGAATAAAAGAATACGTATAATCAACTTTCAAAGAAATCCGGGCTGACCGTAATGATCAGTCCGGATTTAACATTATATTACATATCAATCTTTTCCATAACGGCAACGGCGCACGGAATCCGTCCGTCAGCCATAGTAATCTTCACATCTTTAAATCCTGCATCAAGGAAAAACTGCTGGTAAGTGTCCGCCGTAAACTGTCTTTTGAAGTCTGCTCCCGCCTTTCCTACCGCGGAAGCAAATCCGCTTGTCTGACCTTTTCGGTCTTTATTCATATATGTGGGAATAATAAGCTTTCCGCCGGGTTTGCACACACGGTTAAGTTCACCGAGTGCTTTTAAAGGCTCGTCAAGCAGATGAATCACATTTCCTGCCACGACCTTATCAAAACTGTTGTCCGAATAATTCAGGCTCATAATGTTTACTTTGCTAAAAACTGCATTATCGAACATCATGCAGTTTTTCTTTGCTTTTTCCAGCATCTTCGACGAGAAATCAGTCGCGATGAGCGAACGGCATTTCTTCGCTATCACAACACTCAGAAGCCCTGTTCCGCAGGCGCATTCCAACACATTATCCTCAGGGTCAATCTGTTTTTTCACGATTTGTCGAAGCGCTTTGTGTGTTTTTCTGTTGACCACATTAACAAACAAATCATATACGCCCGCTACTTTATCCCAAAACATAAGTTTTTAAACTCCTTTTAGAAGATGCTTCCTGCATTTACTTTCGATATTGCAGCAGGAAGTTACAGCAATCGTCGCCGCGTCCGATGGTTTTTGTGCGGCCCCAGATCAGTTTCGGATGTAAATGTCCATATCCAGCATCGTCCCCATCACAAAAAGCAATTGTGATTTCAGGGCAACCGTAACGCTCGCAGGTTTCCATATACGGACAATGAATGATATTAAACCGCGCTTCGTTGCCGTGGGTTTCGGGAAATTCATATTCAAATCCGGCGTCCGTTCCAAAGCTTTTCTGTGAGATTTTCATAAAAAGTCCGGGGATTTTTTCTGCCAGTCCGAAAACTTTAATCAACCGTTGAAAATGCGGAACCGTCTTCGCGGAAAAGCGCTGAAAATATTCGCGGACATATCTGACAGCGTCTTCGGATTCAACGCCTTCTGCCTTGAGCGCTTCATAAACGGCAATAGCCGGATAAATACGCTTGAAAGTATGTTTTCTCAGCGCTTTGCTGTCTCCTTCATTTTCCGCGAGAAGTTTATCATAGCGCATCACAGCCGCTTCAGCAATTCTTTCCGACTTTTCTTTTCCGATTTCTTCAGCAGCTATCTCGCAGGTTGCTTTGATAAGTCTCTGCATTTTGTTCCTCCGTTATTCTTTCAGAAAACACTTTTATGGTCGCTTCGCTCTTTATCAGCTGTGCTCTATGCCGGACAGCAGTTCTTCAAGAGGTATTCTGTCAGGATATTTGCCTCCTGTAAGGATATCATTAAGATAATTGTTATCTAAAATCATATCGTTCCTTATCAGCTGCCAGTTTGCTTTCTTCTTGAAAAACACCTTAAAAATCAGGAAATTCATAATTGGTCCGATAACTGGCGTAGTCATACCGAAGGCTTCGGTATGAGAAAAATGACATCCTGTTTCAGTTCGTTTGCCCTCAAAAGTTATAAATGCCGTTTTCTTATCACTTTGAAAAACTATACGGAAGTGGTTGTTATCCTGCTCGCATTCCGTGACCGTTCCTATCACATTATAATCAAGATTCATAACGACTTCACGGAAGCGAATCTTGCTTCCAGTCTGATATCCGCCATCATAGAGATCACATTCGATATGATATGGACTCCACCTGACAAACTCTTCCTGAAAATTATCGGCCCATGCTTCCAGCTTTTCATAAGGTGCAGGTATATCAATCTGTTCCGTTATAGTTACCATTTCAATCCTCCCGATAAGACAAATTGTTTCTTATTTAACACATCGTTATTTTTTCTTCTTGATTATCAGACCAACTATAACCGCTGCCGCAACAACCGCGATTCCCGCAACAACGGGAACAACCGGGAATGATTTCGCTTCATCCTTGTTTTGAACCTGTGAAGATAATTCTCCGGTTTCATCTTCAGGCGCTGCAATCAGTTGAGGAACTGTTTCATCAACCTGGGTTTCGGATTCCGGCTCAGTTTCTCCGCTGCTTATTTCCGTAACGGTTATATCTTCTTCCGGCTTTGTTGTGTCTGCTTCGGTCTCATTTGTAACGGTCGTTTCGGGTTCTGCAACAGACAGTGCCTTGATACCCGAATAATCAATTTTCAGTCTTGCGGAAGGCGACATCGGCATAATCGGAGCTTTGAATTTAACACCGACATATTGATTGTCCGTGACGAGCGGGAATTCAAAACCTTCGGCATAGGATTTACCGTTGATTTCAATGTCTGAGACTTTCTTTGCATCGGCGGTGGCACCCTCAACCGAGCCGTTTGTGTAGTAGCTGAAAGTCAGACCGTCCACTCCGTCGGCAACTACGGTTATGCTTTTCTTTCCGTCTTTGACGGTTATCAGCGCGGTCTGAACTATATATTTGTTACCCATTGACTCCTTATCCTTTTCGGAGTGATAAAGAGTAACCGGAACAGAATAAACTCCGTCTGCTGTCGGGACCGCCGCAAAAACGCATATGCCCGCGTTCAGCATAAGAGCTGTCAAAAGAATAATGCCCGTAATAAGTTTCAGTGTTTTTTTCATTGTTTTTCCTCCGTTATACCGAAATATTGTTCAACAAACTCTTTGCCGCCGGATTTTGCGATTGTTCCGTTTTCAATAAGGAACGCTTTGTCGCATAAAGCCGGAGCACAGCGTTTGTCGTGAGTAACCGTAATCATTGTATTTCCCGTATCCTTATGAATGGCGTTGAGTATGTCCGTCATCTTTTTCAGTCCGTTGTAATCCTGACCGACCGTGGGTTCATCAAGCAGAAGAACCCGCGGTTTACTTGCCAGAACGGCGGCTATGGAAAGCCGTCGCTTCTGTCCTTCGGAAAGGGACTGCGGATGCCTGCTTTCAAGCGAAGAAAAGCCGAAAAGCTCAATCATTTTATCGGCATATTCTTTTGAAAAAGCGTTATACTCAATTTCCGTTCGGACCGTGGGCATAAAAAGCTGATAATCGGGATTCTGATAAACCACGCCGACCGAGCGGAACCATTCTTTGCTTGTTTTTCCTTTTTTCAGCGAAGACAGAATACTCTGAATTATTTCTCCGTCCGTCGGTTTGTAAAGTCTTGCGAGCAGGCGGAGAAGCGTGGTTTTGCCACAACCGTTTTCGCCCATCAAAAGGATTCTGTCGCCCTTTGAGATATCGGCGCTAAGGTCCTTTATTATTTCTTTTTTGTTTATCGAAAAAGAAACACTCTTTATTGAAAACGCGGTTTCGCCGGAATTCATATTTTCCGCCGTGTCGGGAATTATGCCTGTTTTGCTTTGCGAAAACTCTTTTGTGTTTTCAATTTCATATACCTTGCCGCCGCTTATCTCACAGATCCTGTCGGCATAATCAGCAACAAGGTCGGTTCTGTGTTCGATAATCAGAACGGCGTAACCGTTTTCCGCCAGAGATTTAAGCGTTTTCATAAGCTGCACGGATGAAGAAAAGTCAAGATTCGCCAGGGGTTCATCGAGAATAAGTATCTTCTGCCGTGTTGCGAGCGTGCTCGCCGTTATCAGTCTCTGCTTCTGACCGCCTGACAGTGTTCTCGTCTGCCGTTCGGGACTGAGGCTCATGGCTTCGCAGGATTCTTTAATCAATTCTTTTATTGATTCGGGCGAAAAGTTGAAATTCTCACATCCGAACGCTATTTCATCCTCAACTGTCTGCTGAATAATCTGGGAATCCGCGTTTTGCAGAACCACGCCGACTTTACGGCAGATTTCCCTGAGAGGTTTGTCTTTTGTGCTTTCGCTGTCAACGGTAATCTCACCGTCAAGCACACCCGGCGTGAGGTTCGGGATTATGCCGCATATCAGCGAAAGAACCGTGCTTTTGCCCTGACCGGAATCTCCCGAAAGAAGAGTGATTTCTCCGTAATTTATGCGAAAATCCGCGTTATCAAGTATTTTTCCCGTATCTTCTCCGTATGAGAATGATACATTTTTCAATTCTGCCGCTGTTTTCATATTATCAACGCTCCCACCGCACAAACGGCAATCAGCGCGGCAACGGCGCCGTCTTTGATTCGCGGCGAAACCTTTTTGTAAACGGAAACATCGTTTCCCTCAAGGGTAAAACCGCGCGTTTCAACACTTAAAGCAAGTGTGTCCGATATATTTACAAGCCGCATAACAAGGGGTATCAGAAAAGCCCTGTATAGTATTTTCAGGTTTATGATACTTCCCGTGCCCCTTGTTTTCATTGCCTCTCTTATCTGTTTTATCTCCGCTTTCAGAAGAGGTGTGAAGTTAAGCGCTATAAGCATACCGAGAGTAATACCGCGTGGAACTTTAAGCGCGTTGAGATTTCTCGTAAGATCAACGGGCCTTATACTCATGCCGGGTATTACCGCAATTCCTATGGCGATAAAACGCAATCCTATTGAAAGCGCCTTGTCAAAGCCTCTGCCGCTTAAATATGTTATCAGCCCGAAAAGCGCCGCGACGGCAAGGGCGGGCAGAATAACTCTTAAACAGGCTCTGTGAAAACCCGTCAGAAGAAAGACGATGAAAACACCCGCAAGAAAGATACAGCAGCATCTGTTATCTTTTGCCGCGGTAATCAGACCGAATATGAGCACGAAAACGGATACGGCAATACCGAGAAGCGGATAAACAGCCGACTTTTTTATATTGCTCATTTTTTCAGTGCTCCGCTTTTACGAAGTTCCTTTGATATTTTAACGCCGACAAACGCTCCGAGGCAGCATATTGCGACAACCGCCAGCGACATAAGCACAGCCGTAAGCGGCTTCGGATTTACAAGCGCTTTTACGGCCTCTCCCGAGTCTCCTATTCCGATCGCCTTATACCATAGATGAAGGAAAGGCAGAGACAGCGGCAGATAAAGCGCGCCGGCAAGGAAACAGGCGGCATCCTTTTCATACCCTTTGAATATCGCGAGTGAGACCGCCTCCGCTATCACGGCGCACAGCGCAAGGCAGGCAAACATAACGGGATTCATAAACACAAGCACAATTCCGCTGAATATTGCCACAAACACTACCGAACCGGGTTTTCTGACTTTCATCACTCCGATTGCGGGGAACACCGAAAACTGAAAACCCAGCGCAACCTGAATTATCCCGAATACGGGCACTGCGATAACCAGCGGCATAACCGCGCTTGTAACGAGCGTTACCGCCGAAATAATCGCTAAAAACACAATATCCTTAACCGTGAATTTCTGAAACAGCTTTTTCTTTTCCATCAGACAACTTCCTCCATTCTGCCTTTTTCAACTTGATAAACTCTGTCCGCAATCGCCATTGTGGATTCGCGGTGAGAAACAATTATTATGCTCTTCTTTTTCTTCTGACGGGCAAGGGCGGCAAGAATAATGCCTTCGTTTATGCTGTCAACATTGCTCGTCGGTTCGTCCAGAAGAATCAGCTCGCTGCCTTTGAGAAAAGCCCTCGCGAGACCTATCCTCTGCTTTTCGCCGGCTGAAAGATTATCGCCGAGAAGCCCCGCGCGGCTCTGATACCCGTCGGGAAGAGAAGCGATAAAGTCGTGAACCGAGGCAAGCCGGCACGCATCTTCAATTTCTTCTTTTGTTGCGTCGGGTTTTGCAATTCTGAGGTTATTTTCAATGGTCTCATCAAAAAGATAGGTGCTCTGACTCACCATTGTCACATTGTCAAGAAGATTGTCGGAATTGATTTCGTCAATATCCGTGTCGTTATATTTGATGGTTCCGTTCTTCTTTTGCCAGAACCTGAGAAGCAGTTTGAGAAATGTTGATTTTCCGCAACCGCTTTCGCCGACTATACCGATAATCTCGCCTTTTCCGGCGTGCATTGAAACATCTTCAAGCACTTTTTTCGTTTCATCGTATGAAAACGACAAATCAGCGACTTCAAGGTTTTCATACTCTATGTTTTTGCCGTCCGTAACGGGCTCAACAGCCGGTTTTTCATCTATAAGATTAAGAACTCTGTCTCCGCCCGCGAAAGTCTGTGTAAGATTCGAGGGCAGCGCGGCAACGGCAATGACGGGACCGAATGACGAGAAAACTGCGACCACGCCCACAATCATTTTTCCGATTGTAATCTTATCGGAGTTGAGCAACACGATGCCGACAATCAGCGCCGCTATGATAACGGCGGAAACGACGAGCTCCACCGCGCTTTGCGCGCCTACGGTTAGGCGCTTCAGTTCTTTGGTCTTTGCAAGAAGTTTTTCCGAGCGGGAGTTAACCTCTTTTTTTCTCGTTTCTCCCGCGTTGGAAAGAACGATGTCTTTTATGCCTTTTATACTGTCAAGGAAGAACGAATTGAATGACGCGAATTCCGCTCTGTATTCAACACCCGTCTTTTTCATTCTCGCGGATGAAATAAGCGGAAGGATTATACCCACCGTGATATAGCCCGCAAGCGCAGTCAGCATAAGATACGGGCTTGAAAACACTCCGATAAATATAAGCACGCAAGCGCATACGATTACGGCTATGCAGATCGGCGAAACAGTATGAGCGTAAAACACCTCAAGTGTTTCAATATCCGATGTTATCGAAGCTATAATGCTGCCCTTTTGTTTGGATTCAAGCTTCGCCGGGCATAGTTTTCTGAGCGCGCCGAATACTCTGTCTCTTAAAACCGCAAGCAGTCTGAAAGCAATATAATGATTGCCGTATTGCTCAAGGAATTTAAGCCCTCCGCGGAGCACACCGCAGAACACGCACATAAACACAATGGAATTCAGTGAAAGCGCAATCGTTTCGCCAAGAATTTTCGCAATGCCGAGAGCACCGAAAAGCGTGACGCCCATTGCGCAGAAAAAGCCGAGTGAACCGTCAACAACGGCAAGAACCATTACATACGAAAGGGAGCCGAGCAGCACTATGAGCCGCGCCATAATTATGGCGCCGCTTCTGCGTAAACTGTCTTTTTTCATGCGAGCGCCTCCTTATATCCCTGTTCGAGTTTTTTCTGTGTGTTGTAAAGAGCGGCATAACCGCCGTTCAAAACCATAAGTTTGGCGTGAGTTCCTTTTTCGGCTATCCTGCCGCTTTCCATATAACAGATACAGCCGGCGTTTACAACATTCTGCAGACGGTGCGAAATAACAACAACATTTTTATCTCTGCCGAGTTCGGCAATGTTATTCATAATGATTTCTTCACTCTCAATGTCAATGTTGCTTGTCGCCTCGTCAAAAACATATATTTTCTTGTCCGCGGCAAGATTTACCGCAAGCGCAAGACGCTGTTTTTCGCCGCCCGAGATATTGGAGGCGTCTTCATCAATCATTTTGTCGAATCCGCCGTTTTCAATAATGAAATTGTAAAGATTGACTTTTTTGAGGGCGGCGGATATTTCATCGTCGGTAACATCGGGCTTGACCAGCTTGAAATTATCCCTGACACTCATATTGAAAACATAAGTGTTACAGCTTACAACTGACAGGGCGGAATAATAAGCGCTTCGGTCAAGCGTTGAAATCTCGTTTCCGCCTATCGTTATTTCGCCGTTTTCACACCTGAGGGCGCCGGTTATAAGATTGACGAGCGTTGATTTTCCGCAGCCGCTTGAGCCGACAATCGCGGTAATTCCTTTTTCGGGGAAGACGATTGACACTCCGTCAATAACCTTTCTTTCGGGAGTATATGAGAATTCAACATCTTTAAGTTCGATATCTGTTTTTTCGGGGGCTTTTGTTCCCCAAACAGGATCGGGTGTTTCAAGCAGAGAGAGAATCTTTTTACCTGCCGAAAGGCCGTTCATCGCCACATGAAAAGCGCTTCCGAAAGCGCGAAGAGGAAGGAAAAACTCGACAGCCACAAGAATAAGGAACAGTGCCTTTGAAATATCAAGGCCGTTCTTTGCCGCAACAACCGCTATCGCTATGCCCGCACCCGCGCCGCCGTAAGCGACCAGGTCCATAATCGTTGTGCTCGCGAGCTGCATAACAAGAACCTTCATTGTTATTTTACGGAATTCCTCGCTCTTCTCGTTCATCCGTTTATGCTGAGCGGCGTCCGCTTTGAATATTTTGAGTTCTTTAAGTCCCTGCACGCTGTCAAGGAACGCATCGCCCATAGAAGTATACTTGCCCCAGTATTTGGCGAATATCTTTTTTGCGTATTTTGAAACCGCGATTATGGAGGCGGGAATAAGCGGCACACAGCACAGAAGCACCGTCGCGTATTTCCACTCAATGCCTACACAGATTGCAAACAGAAGAACAGGGCATATCATGGCGTAGAAGAATTGCGGAATATATGAAGAATAATACAAATCCAGCTGTTCAACGCCTTCAACCGAAACCTGTGTAAGCCCCGCCATACTGAGATCGTCCGAGCTTCTCAGACCGAGGCGGACGATTTTATCATATATTTTTTCGCGCAGGCTCTTCTTGACATTACGACCGATGACATCCTTAAGACCGCCCGAAACTCTTGAGAAGATATACCGCATAATCAGGGCGGCAGCCATACAGATAAAGACCAGAATATAATCCGTCGGTTCCGCTTTGTTCAGTGCGAGATTTATTATTCTGCAGATAAGCGCGGTTGTGATTACATTTGATATAAACCCCGCAAGCATAGCGGCAACGGACATAAACACATATTTTTTATCCCTGCCCAGCAGCCGCATCAGATCTTTATCAATCAACTTTCTTCGCCTCCAGTAGTTTCTTTTCCCTTTTGGTTTCAATAAGATGCTTCATCGCGATTACGGGATGGTCCGTAATCATCCGCGGTCCCGAATATCTCATAACAAGCCTGATTTTTTCTTTCATATCCGGCTTGTAGCAGTGAATAGTGCAGTTTGAGCAAAACGGCTTGTTGTCGCCGTGAGGACATTTTTCGCGTCTCTGTTTCGCGTATTCAAGCAGCTCTTTGCATTCAGGACAGAGTTCGCCTTTTTTACTGCCGTGATTGCCGCGGCAGTATTTTTCTATCATCAGACCTACTACTTCAATCTCTTTTTGTTTATCCATAAGAATCCCTTTTATTCTATCAGCATATAGTTAGCAGGTGCTAACCCGTATTGCAAAAAACAAACGCCAGAAGGCGAATGGGTTAGTCTTTGCTAACTGATATTTTATAATAAATTAGATTAAAATGCAAGAACATATTTAATATTTGAACTCGTTTTTTGTTCGGGTGGCTGATTTCCTTGCCGTTGACAAATCAATTCGTTTATGTTAATATATACCTGACGATAAGACCGAAACCAAACGAGAATTACCAAACGATAGTCGAACGTGGAGAATATATTATGAGAAAAGCAGCAATTTATGCAAGATACAGTTCCCATAAGCAAAGGGAAGAGAGCATTGAAGAGCAGATTGAAGAATGCAAAAAATATGCCTATGCCAATGATATGACAGTTGTGAAAATCTATCATGACTCTGCCGTCAGCGGTAAAACCGAAAACAGAGAAGACTGGCAGAATATGATAGATGACTCAGACAAGGGTATATTTGAGGTGTTGCTAATTTACACTCTTGATCGAATGGGCAGAGACAGAATTGCTCTCGCAATGTCAAAGAAAGAACTGCGTGACAATGGCGTTGAGGTTATATCTATAAACCAGCCGGCTATTGAAGGCCCCGAAGGTATTATATTTGATGCGATTATGGAAGGTTTTACCGAGTATTATAATGCCGACCTTGCCAGAAAAGTTAAGCGCGGTATGAGCGACAACGCCCGCAAATGCCTTGCCAATGGCAGTAAAGCTCCTCTCGGATACAGCGTTGATCCGATTTCAAAAACATATGTCATAGATGAAGACCAGGCGGATATAGTCAGATTCGTATTTGATTCATATAATAATGGAGCCAAGATTTCCGAAATTGTAAAAGAATGCGAAAGAAAGCATTATATAAATTCGAACGGAAAACCGATTGACCATAACGTCATTAACCGCATTCTTAAAAATGCGAAATATACCGGACTGTATATATGGCAGGATATTGAAGTCCCCGATGGAATGCCGAGAATTATCAGCGATGAAACCTTCCAGCTTGCTCTGATGCGTATTGAGTCTATGAAGCACAAAAACGCTCACGGCAAAGCAAAGAGAGAATATCTGCTTGCCGATAAAGTGTTCTGCGGCAAATGCGGTGAACTATGGGTTGGTGAATCCGGTTACTCCAGCACCGGCAGGATGTACAGTTATTACAAATGCAAAAATGCCAGAAAAAAATCCTGCAATATGAAAGCAATATCGCAGGATAAGCTGGAAGCCGGAGTCTATAATATGGTTATGTTTGAGTTGTTCCCCGATAATGATTCGGTCGAGCGATTTGTTGATTACTATATCAAAAACCACTCCGAACATCTCGGATATGACAAAGAGATTGAGAGATACCGCACTCAGCTGAATACAGTCAACGGTAAAATTGACAACATAATGCAAGGCGTTATGCAGGGTATAGGAATTGATACGGCAAAAACATACCTTAATCCTCTTGAAGAGGAAAAGAAAAAGCTTGAATATCTGATTGAGGATACTTCTAAAAAATCGAAGAAAATAAGCAAAGATAAACTAGTTAACATTCTTAACTCATGGCTGGATATAACAAGTCTGATTGCTACTTATCTTCAGGATTTACCCGAAGATGCACAATATGATGAAAACGATAAATACATCAGGCTTTGTAAAAGTCATATGAAATCCGTGCTGAGAAGTCCTGTTCTTCAGAAGGTTATAATCGAAGCTGATGATGACGGTTCACCCGATCCGAAAGTCAAACTTGGCTTTGATTTATCAAAACTTGTTTCGGGTTATTCAAGCACCAAAAAGTCAAGCAAGTCAAGGAATACACGGGCAAATACTGCCCGTTCGTATTCCAAAGCGGATAGGTCACCAAACGCACAAAACTCGAACTTATTTCAAATCGGAAATACGTTCGGGTTATTTGTATTTATTGCAAAACAGGCCTGTCGGATTCAGCGGCAACAGGTTTTCAGGAGAGAGTTATAATGAAAAAATTGCTGGCCTTTATTTTTTCGGCTCTGATACTTTTTTATTTGTGTTATCCATTCTGTTTTTATAATATATCACATAAAACAGTGTCAGACAATATGCGAAACACATTTACCGGCTTTTTCGGCTTTTCCTGAAACGGCGGAGAATATGACAATGAAAAAGGACACCCTATGGCGGATGTCCTTTTTATACAGCAGAATAATACTTACTTTTGTTTTACAAATTCCTTGCCGTCTATAATAAGAGTACTTCCGTCTTTTTCAAAAGACTTTGTGAGAGTTGCGCCTATACCGAAAGCACCGGAATAGGAGAAGGTAATCTGATCATCTTCGATTTCGTATGTGCCGTCGAGAGTGATACCGAACAATTCGCCTGTGACTTTGTTATCCTTGTCAAATGTAAGGGTACCGCCGAGGCTGTCGGATGCCTTGTAAGTTCCTTTGAGAGTGCTCCCGCATGATGCAAAAAGGAAAACGAACGAACATACAAGAGCAACCGCAATAATTGAGCTGAGAACTTTTTTCATATTCTTTCCCTCCGAATATAATGATTTTTGATTTATGAATTGCTGTAATTATACCGTAATTGTATTATACTGCACAGCAGAACCTTTTTCAACAATAATATTGCTCAGAGTCTTAAGGACGGATTAAACATCACCACATATTGTCCGACCGCTCAACAAATGCAACCATATCCTTAATTTCAAGAACCGTGCCGTCATCAAGAGTTACCGTACCGTTGAATCTGCCGAACACCTGATGGCAGATGTTGCCGACAACAAGCACCCGCGATTTGGTGAAGTTATCGTAAAACGGAGTCATCGTAAGCTGAAACCTGCCTTCTTCATCAGCAAGAATCCAATCGGTACCTGTCCAGTTATTAACCACTTCGTCCTGATTCTTCAGCACTATCTTTCCCATTTTATGGGCTTTGCCATTATAAAAAACACAGTTTTCAATGCCTTCATCGGTATTGCCGAATCCCCAACCGATTTCAAAGCCGAAAATGCTACCGTCCTCAAGTGTGGTGCTGCCATTACCCCACCACCATACCTGATGATAAGGCCACACGCCTCTGCCCCAGTCAAGCACGCAGTAGGAATTATCCTCTTTGCCTTTGAATTCAATGTGGGTTTCACCGTAATCAATGGTGCCTGTAGCCGCCATACAGTTGATTTTTTGATTTAGATAGAATTGCTTCTCATTTTCAAAAGGCACCGCCATAGTCAGGGATTCATGAACGGGAAGCATATCGAGAGTCATATTCACATTGTATTCCCTGCCGCTCTTTTTGCCTCTGAAAACAATAGTTCTCTTTTCGTCCGTCACATCAATAGAGAGCTTGAATTTTGATTTATCAATATGATATGAATGTGAAGACATGGCATCATTGCTCATATTCATTCTGCCGAATGTCAGCAGACTGACAGAGAATTTATCGATTTTTTCACCTGTCTGCATATCGAAAACCGTCACGTCCACCGCACCGGCTATCGAAATATCGGCAACGGTTATCTGCATACAGTAGCGTTCATTGGAAATCTGATAGAAATCCCATTCCTTGAGCTTGAACGGATTGCCGTGGTAGTCATCTCTGCTGTAAACAAAGAGATTATTCGGGCACCATCCTGTGGTTGTAAGCTTGCCGTCGGTGAGCAGCGGAGTCCTTTCGGTTATCCGGGCATAATCCGCAAGAGCAAAATTAGAAAAAACCGAAAAAGCCATAATTACGGCAAACAACAGACAAACCGTTTTCTTCAATGCTTTTTTCAAATGAAGCCCCTCCCCTTTTTTCTTTATGGTGTTATCATATCATACGGCAGCAAGCATTTCAAGGATAAGAAATGTATATTGCCGCCTGTAACGGACAAACGGAAATGGCTTGACTAATAACAGCGAAAATTGTATATTAACAATGCGCTTATTATTTTATTTAACGGAGGCAAAAATGACCGCTTTAATAATTCTTGACAAAATCAGATTTATAATTATGCTACCGCTGATACTCCTGACTGCGGTAACGACTCCGAGACCGGTTGATACCGAAAGCGCCGATTTTATTACTCAAAAAATGTATGTTGCGGAGCAGGCGCTTGTCTGCGGACAGGGCGCGACAGCCGGAGACGGATATATTTATACCTCGGGCGCAATAGCGGCGCTGAATCTTACTTTCCTGGGCAGGATTGACCTTGAAACCATGACATATGCAGACAGAGTTATTAACCCGCTCCCCGATGTCTGCAGGGAAAGAGGCAATAATCATATCGGCGGGATAAGTTACTATAACGGCAAAATATACGCTCCGGTAGAAGGCGGAGACGTAACTTATGCCTGCATAGTCGTTTACGACGCGGAAAATCTCGAAGAAACCGGAGAGGTTTATGACCTGCCGAATGAATACTATGATGACGGTATTCCGTGGCTTGCCGTTGATCCTGAAACAGGTTTGCTCTATGCTTCAAAGTGGTCGCACGCGGATAGAGTCTATGTCTACGATGTAAATGACGGAATGAAGCAGGTAAAGGAAATCGGGCTTACAGGTATAGGTGAACTTGACAGAATCCAGGGTGGAGAATTTCTGAACGGAAAGCTTTATCTTTCGCAGGACAGCAAAGACAGCGGAACAGTCAAGAAAATACTAACCCTTGATATTCAGACGGGCAACGTAAACGTTGCCGCTGAAAGGGATGTAAACGGAACAAATACAGAAGCCGAGGATATGACATTCGTTATACGCGAAGGCGAGACAAGGATGCTTGTTATTGATTACAACAAAATTATCGGAATCTTCATGAGGGAATACAATATCCCTGTATAAAAACTGAAATAATAACAGTAAAGCCGGATTATCACCCACAGGGAATGATAATCCGGCAGTTTTTATTTCAGATATGAATTCATCAATCGGGAATAACGGGAGTCCAGTATTCGTTATTGTAAATGTCGGTGATGAGATATACGGCAGAACATTTATCAGAATCAATGATAACATTTGAAATAGTGTGTTCGCCTGTATATATTAATTCATCGCCCATAAGGTAGCTGTCCTGATACTCTCCGTCATAGGAATAGTAATCACAGACAAATTCTATTTTGTCGCCTTTGGTGAGCGATTCAAGCCCCTTAGCAACGGTCTCGGTTTCATCATCCTCATAAACATAACGGGCACCTGCGATATAGCCGTAGGGATTCTCGTTATCGAATGTCAGGATAAGTTCCGCTCTGTCACCGTTAAGCAAAACGGGAACATAACCGGAGATGGAATAATTCGTGCCGTCATCAAAGGTGTCGGTGTAGTAATAAGGAACGGGCTGGTTATCTATTGCAAGCCAGGTGCCGTCAAAATCGCTGACAAGTTCGCCTTCCTCGGTAATCTCATAGACATTGTCAAGGCCGAGGTCGATATAACCTTCACCGTCATCATAGAAAACGTTGAGCGCAAGCGAATGAATCTGTTTCCACTGACTGTCATCCAGCGCAAGCTGATAGTTGTCGCCTTTCTTAATCCAGACAAAGTCTGAAGTGTCAAGCTGATTGTCGGCGATAATGTCGGCGGCACTATCAATATCAAAGTTTCTTGCTCCGAGAAGAGCCTCCGCAAGAGAAGCCACAGACCCGCCGGATGAGGACGGGGCGCTTGAAGTCCCCATTGAGCCGCCTAAAATACTGCTGAGAATATCTGTAATATCAATGCTTGAAGCCGCAGACTGACCCGTGAAACTGCCGAGAAGAGAAGGCAGGGGCGAAGGCGATGCCTGGTCATTTGCAACTATCTGACCGGCGAGCTCAAGGTTCGCGAAAGAGCGGACACATTCGGTGTAGCTGCTGTCCATTCCGATTGCCTCGTAAGCCTTGACAGCGCTTGTAATTCTTGACGTCTTTTTATATGGAAAATAAACCGCAAGGCCGTAAGCATTGGTTATTGAGGACGAAGTTTTGTTATACTTAACCGCTCCGAGAATTGAATCGGCAAGCTTTTTGGAATCATCGGTGTCTATGTTATAAGCAAGGTGGACAAGGTCAATCTGGTCTGTTTTACTTGAAACGGCAAACTCTCTTGTATTTGCTCTTGCATCGGAAATGACTTTATAATCGTTACTGTTTACAAGCTCGGCAGCTTCAGCCGCAAATTCCTTGAATGCGGAAGGTACTGTTGCCGAAAGCTCCGCAAGATCGGTTACTGATAAAGTTGTTTTCTGACCCGGACATCTCTGATTGCAATATCCGACAAAGTCGTCGACGATAATTTTGCCGAGATCAAGCGTGGAGATTGCAGGATTTTTGGCCAGGGAGGTAAGCCAGTTTGTGTAATACCAACCGACACCGGGCTCGGTTTCCTCTGAACCGATAAGATAATCGGCATAACGGTCAAGCATCAGCGCTCCTTCGAGCGTGCCCATAAGGCAGGCATCAAAGCCGATAAAATCAAAGGTTTGATTTGCGGCTTTAAGAGCGTCGTTGATACCTTTCAGAGTGAGAGAACCTGAGGACGGGTTCTTCTCATCATAACCGAAACCGGAAATGGAACCGGAACCGTGATCCCACATAATGAGCATATTGCGGTTTGCGGGATAATTCTTTGAACAATAGTTGATAAAACGGGTAAGTGTTGAGGCCTTTGTCATGGGATCCGACCCGTCATTTTTGACAAGGCAGGCAAGCCGGCCGTTTTCTATTTTATAAATCTGATTTACCGAATTGCTGATACCGCGGGTTTTCCACAGTTTACATCCGCCTGTATAAACCAGCACATTGACATTGCTGTTAAGAGTCGCGGCAGCCATTTCCCTGAGATCGTTGCTTGCCATTCCGCTTTTGGTTTCAAGGTCAGTGCCGCAAAGATAAACCATAACGGTGGCTTTATCTGAGCCGTCTCCGTAAATAACCGTTCTCTTTTCACGGGCAAGCGGTGATACCTCTTTATTGAGAACACCGGTGTTTGCCTCGGTCGCCCAGCCGGAAGAAACGGAACTGTTCGTAAATCCACTGAATAAACTTGCAGCCGGAGCAGGAGCGGGAATATTGTTTTCCGTATTACCGCCGCCGAGGATACTGTTGAGGCCGAAACCGCCTCCGAAAATCAGGGCGAGAATAATGCCTATCAAGCCTATTCTTTTGCCTCCGAAGCCGCCTGAGCGCTGCGGACCTCCGCCGCCGGAGGAAGGATCCGGGTGTCCTCTGTTTTCGTATCCCTGATCACGGCCTACGGGGCCCGTACCGAGACCGCTTCCGCGCTTCTCAATGGGTTTGCCCTGACCGGTAATATTCTTTTCCCGTCTTCTGGGTTGCTGATTCATAAAGACCCTCCTTGATTTGCAGACTGATTCTTAATAATCTGCTTTTCAAGTAAATAATAATATAATGAGCGGTATTTTTCAAGTAGCATTTCAGGGCAAAAATGAAAACCCCGCTTACTGCTTTACGGATTCTGCGTCTGAAACAGCAAGGCTCTTTATATCCTCTTTGAATTCTTCATTCATATCTTCATAAGCGGAGAGCATAGGCTCAACCTTTTTGCCTTTTTTCCTGTCAAAGTAGTTTTTGGTTATCTTTACCACAAGACCGTTAAGGGCAATAAGGCAAATCAGGTTGGGCACCGCCATAAGTCCGTTGAAGGTGTCATCAATCGCCCATATAAGTTCGCTGTGAATGGTTGCGGAAAAAGCGATAAGAACAACATAGAGGACCTTAAAAACCGTAACGGCATTCTTGCTTTTTCCGGCGCCGAATCTGTTAAAGCAGAACTCAACGGCCTTCTCGCCGTAATATGACCAGGCTATAACGGTAGTATAGGCAAAGAGGGGAAGAATTATTGAGAAAACAGCCGTGCCGAAGCCGCCGAAGTTTGTTGAAAACATCGTCATGGACATAACACTGTCCTCTTTACCGATCGGAAGCTCATTGAGATCAAAAGTTGTAAGAAACATAACGGCCGTAAGCGTACATATAACGAAGCTGTCAAAGAACACTTCAAAAACGCCCCAAAGTCCCTGAACAACAGGTTCTCTTGTTTCGGAAGCAGAATGGGCAATAACAGATGAACCGAGGCCTGCCTCGTTTGAGAAGACACCTCTTGCCATACCCTTTTTAATTACCTGTGAAAATGAATACCCGAGAATTCCGCCTCCCGCGGCGTGGAAATTAAAGGCTTTTGAAAATATGAGTGAAAATGCTTTAGGAATGTTGCCGACATTTGAAAATATGGCAATAAGAGACATAATGATGAAAAGCAGAGACATAAAAGGAACAAGCAATGAAGCTACTCTGCCTATTCTCTTTATTCCGCCTATTATGACAACCGCGGTAATAATCGCAACGACAATACCGACTATGAGTTTAACCGTCTGCACATTGGCACCCGAAGCAATACGTGAATATGCTTCGGCAAGCGTTCCGGATATTTTATTGGTCTGGACACCGCTCATACCTATAGCCGCAAACATACAGAATACAGCGGCGCAATAACCGAGCCATTTCCATTTAAGGCCATAAGCTATATAATAAAACGCACCGCCCGAAAGGTTACCTTTTTTGTCTTTTTTTCTGTAATACAGCCCGAGAACGTTTTCTGAATAATTGGTAACCATACCGAAAAATGCGGATATCCACATCCAGAAGACCGCACCGGGCCCGCCGGTGAGAATAGCAGAAACAACGCCGATAATGTTACCTGTACCCACCGTGCCTGAAATGGCCGTAGCAAAGGCTTCAAATTGGGAAACTGACTTTATTCTGCCGTCTTTTTGTTTTTTCTTACCGAGACCCTTTAATGTAGGGATGATTGTGGTGTTGAGCGAATCGCCGAAATGTCTGATTTGAAGAGCACCCGTTCTGATTGTGAGCAGTAAACCGGTGCCGAGAATAAGAATTATAACGGGCCAGCCCCAGACAAGCCCGTTTACTGTGTTATTGACACTTTCAACGGCCGAAATTATTTTATCGAGCATATGCCTTCTCCTCCTCCGTACAAAACAAAAAAGCCGGCACATATACAATGCTGACTTTTAATAAAGAACCTTTTACAGTCCTGAACACCTCCGTCCTTTGGCCTGAGAGATTAGCGAAGTATAAACTTCGTTTGCACCTTCGGCATCCAAAAATGGAATTCTCCGGAGTTCGTCAGCACGCAGTCTTTTTTCCTGAGCGGTTTACGCCTTCGGCTCTGCTTACGCAGACTTTCCTGAATGCTTCATACGAATATTTATTTTCGAGTATTCTATCACAGCTAAGTATAATTATCAAGTAAAAACTGCGTCAAACGGGATAATTTTTAAGGAACTCCGAAACGGCTTTCATATCGGGAATTGTTTCCGCCGCTCCGGTCACGGTCACCTCAAGAGCGGAGGCGGCGCTCGCAATCCTGAGCGCGGTCTCGGGAGAGTCACCGCCGATAAGACGCGTAAGGCAATATCCCGTAAAGGTGTCACCTGCTCCCGTGGTATCGACAGCGTCAACCATGAACGCCGGCACAAACACCTGATTTGCTCCGTCGCTGTAAATACTCCCTTTGTCGCCGAGCGTGAGGATAACTTTGCCATTATTAAGAGCACAGAGAGATCTGACGATTGACTCAGTATCCTTTTCACCGGTTATTCCTGCGCCTTCCGACTCATTTGCAATTATGAAATCAATTTTATCATAAGGCAGGCTGTTGACTGCCTTAACATAAGGAGAAGGATTGACCGCTGTTTTAATACCTGCCTTATATGCGGCCTCAATCATATATTCAACACATGAGGTTTCATATTGCATCATAATAAGATCGGCATCTGCATTTTCGGCCAGGACTTTGTCGCAGTAATCCCGTGTGATTTCCCGATTGGCACCTCCGAACAGAATCATCTGATTCTGTCCGCCGGGCTCGACTTCAATGATTGTATGGCCGGTGAATCCGTCTGACCTGTCTATAAGGGAAGTGTCAACTCCGTTTGCTTCAAGGTAATCTGTCAGGTAATCACCGTCTTTGCCGACCTTGCCTGCAACAACCACATCGGCCCCCGCTTTTTTGAAAGCAAGCGCCTGGTTAAGGCCCTTGCCGCCAACATGAATCTCATAGTTTTCACAGTAAAGCGTTTCACCCTGCTGCGGAAGACGGGGAAGAGAATAGACTTTATCAATATTGAATGAACCGAAAACCAAAATTTTCATTTTATCGCTCCGTCAAGAAGATTTCTCATTTTTCTGATATTGTCGCCCGTGTTTCCGGGGCCGAGAACACTTGATGTGCCCACGACAAAAATATCGGCGCCGTGTTGCCTCATCAGCGGGGCTTTTTCATAATTGACATTGCCGTCTACTTCTATGCTGATATTCTCTTTTCCGGCGGAATCGAGAAACGCCCTGACTCTTTCTATCTTTTCAAGCGAACCGGGCACCATCTGCTGACCTGCAAACCCCGGGTAAACCGTCATCAGCAAAACGCCGTCAATACAGTCAAGATAAGCACTGAGAATGTCGGCGGGAGTATCGGGATTAACGGCTATAAACGGCTTTGCGCCTTTGCTTTTAATCAGTTTCAGGGTATCAACCGTATTCTGAAAACTGTCACTCTCGTGATGAACGGAAACAATATCACCGTTTCCAAACGGGAAACACTCAAGTTTTTTTAACGGTTCGGTGACCATCAGATGAATATCCAGCGGTATTGCCGTTCTTTTCTTAAGGCGGCGGCAATAATCCGTTCCGAGACAGAAATTCGGCACAAACGAGCCGTCCATAACATCAATATGCAGATACTCAATGTTATTAAGTTCAAAGTCTTCAATAATCTCATTCAGGCTGAAAATGTCAGCGCACATAAGCGAAGGCGAAATCGAAGATTCAAGCATTATATCACTACCCATAAATATTTATATTCAAAAAAATAATATCTGATAATCAAATATCCGTCAAGTGAAAATTTGTGACTTTGATATGCGGGTATATAGATTGAACTAAACCCATGGGTGAAACGCCCTTCTCCGACGACGGAAAAAACTTTCGAAAACGGGTCAGAGCGGACGTCACTCCTTTCGCCGGATGGCAAAAAACTGTTTTTTTATATCGGACAGATTGAAAATTTAAGCTGATAAACTCAAAAGCCCTTTCGGATAGATTTACCGTCCGACAGGGTTGATATAAAATGAAATTTATTGAAATGTTTTGCGATTGCCGAATTCCCTGACCATAAGCACTGTACAAATCACTCCGAGAATAAGCAGAGGCAGATTTGAAACAAGCCCGAATATCGCCTCAGTTTCAGGCAGTTTTTCATTATTCAGGAAAAACAGCAATATCGACGGCCTTGCGTTATTGACCGCGTGCGCAAATGCTGCAGGCCAAACAGAGGACGTCTTTTTTGTGAGGTAAGTCAGAAACGCGTTTTCAAAAACACAAAAAAACGTAAACGCGAGCGGGCCCGCCCAGGGGTAACCCGGATAATTGAGGCCGAAGCTGTGACCGTGGTATATAAGTGGCCAATGCCAGGCGCTCCAAATAATACCGCCGATTATTACAGAAGGCATTATACCGGTTTTCTTTTCGAGTTTAGGCATCATATATGTACGCCAGCCAAGTTCCTCACCGAGGCCCCCGAAAGAAGCGATAACGGCGGATAGAATAGAAATGGCGGGAAGAACGGGAATCAGTTCCTTTATAGAGACATACTGCTCCGAGTTGATCATCTGCCTGTCAAAGCCGTGAAAAACAATCATATCGGCAGCGGCACCGATTTCATTTATAATCCACGGCATAAGGCAAGCGAGCAGGAAGAAAACCCATTTTTTATTTCTGAAATCAATGCCGAGAAGCAGAGAACCGTTGCCCGTGAGAGGGGCGCCTTCACCCGTGATTTTTCTCGTAACGAGCATTGCGAGAGCCGGCATAAGCATAAATAACGCGGCAAACAGATGTCCTGTGCCAGTGATTGAGCCTGTGTCGTCAACATAATCATATTTTCCGAAGGTAAAAAGCAGACAGGGAATGTGAACCAGTGCAAAGGAGAGAAAAACGAAAATCACAAGACGCAGGCTGTCTTTATTCTTTTTCTCAGTCATCTTTCCACACTCCTCTCTCCCTGATTTCACAGTGATTCAGAGAGTATCTGTAAGATATAATTGAAGCAGCAGCAACTACGGCTACACCGATAAGCTGAGCATAAACCAATACGCTCTGATGTCTTATAACAAAGCCGATGGGGTCTGCCCGGGCAATAAAGTCCGGATTGACAAAAAGCACAGCCGGAATAATCAGCATAAATATTGCTATGAATATATATGACCATTTCTGCTTTGCCTTTTCAACGCCCTGTGAAATCATTACCGGCAATTCAAAGACCGCTATCAGCATTGAAACGAGAAAGAGCGGCAGCAGTATTGTCTGAACTGTATCCGCGATCTTTGACGAAGCGTTTTCACGGCTCATATCAATGATGAGTATCAATTGAGATACACTGTAAAATATGTAATGCATAATAAGTACAAGAATGTATTTTGAAGCGACATACTGTTTTTTTGACACGGGCAGACTCAAAAGATAATTACCGTTATTGGTTTTTTCGTCCCGGGTAAATATATAACTTATCAGATAGGGAACTGTCATAATCATAAGGATAATTACCGAGACGTCAATCAATTGCAAAGACACACTGAGGGCGTTGTTACCGGCATCAACTCCCGACTTCAATACTCCTGTTACGTCTTCCATATTTTCGACAGTGAATTCAAGCTTAACTCCGGCTACCGCAAAGCGAAAAACCAGAATAAGAAGCAAGACAGCTGCAAGCGCGGTCAGAATCAGTTTGCCCTTCATAAGAAGGAAATCTTTATAAAGCAATCCTTTCATAAAACTCACCTCACAGTTTGCCTGTTTTGCGGCTGACCGCTTTTACGCTTACAAAATAAGAAATCGCGGTAACGGCGGCTGCCGCGCAAACAAATACGGCTCTGACAACAGCAGCGTTTTCCTTAGCCCTCTGAATTGATTGCAGAATCATTTCCGCCGTATAGTGCTTATTAGTCAGTATTATCTCTGCCGCAATAAAGCAGGCGCCTAAAGTGAGAAATATGATTATATAGTTCTTTTCGGTGGATTTTCCGCCGTTTATAAAATCCAGCATGGTTACAGCGGAAAAGAAAGACATCGTTATACAAAAACAGTAAAGCACAACGCTCAAAACCTTTTCAACCGTATATGAATCTGACAGTATACCGACCGTTATTGCGCTTATTGTTGAGGCGCAAAAGCCGACGGAAAGGCAAAGAAACACAGTTACAAATCTGCTGCCGACTTTTTCAGCAGGTGTTAACGGAACGGAATAGAAAACCTTTGAAAAACAAGAATCGCTGTCAGCTTTGAAGCAGACTGAAATTGCTTCACTTGCTGCCATGGGAAGAAGCAGAATCAGGTAATAAATAAAATTCGGAAGTGATGCGGCAATTGCTCTGTCGGCTTCTGTTTCGAGCGAAGGAGCCATCGATTCCGAAAGTCGGGCAATATTGCCGTATTTGCTACTTATGACAAAAAGAATTCCGACAAAGATACACAAAAACGAGGTAATAACCAGGAACCTCCATTTGCTCCTCATCAGGAGCATATCCTTATAAATCAGCCCCTTCATACCCTGCCTCCCGAACCGACATAAAATACAAGGATGTCTTCAAGCGAGGGCACGTCAACGGGAATAGCGGGATACTCCGCCTCACACGCGTGCCTGTTGTTCACAAGCACGTCGGTGCCGAATCTGTTCGAGCTGACCGATACAACATATTTTTTATCAATAAGCGCCGCTTCTTCCTTTTTGCATCTCATAATACCGTGGCTTTCGAGAATTTCGTCTTTGTTGCCGGTGAGCATAATCTTGCCTGCGTTGATAAACACCAACTCATCGGCAATTTTTTCAAGGTCGGATGTTATGTGAGAGGAAAGGAAAATGGTGTTTTCCTCATCCATTACGAATTCCCTGAAGAGCGAAAGCACCTCGCTCCTTACCACCGGGTCAAGGCCGCTCGTCGGCTCATCCATAATAAGCAGTTTGGCGTGGTGGCTCATGGCAACGGCTATCTGTAATTTCATACGCATTCCTCTTGAAAACGAACCGCATTTTTTCTTCAGCGGAAGTGACAGCTTTTTGAGCAAATCCCTGTAAACGGCATCATCCCATTGGGTGTAAATATATGACATCATTCTGCCTATTTCAGCGGGAGTCATATTTTCATTGAACCCCATTTCGTCAAAAACCGTACCGATTTTATCCTTGAAAGCCGTATTGTCAGCAACTTCCTCACCGAACACCCTGATATTGCCGCCGTCACGCTTTATGATATCGAGAATAAGGTTTATAGTGGTTGACTTGCCGGCGCCGTTCTGACCGATAAAACCGCAAACCGTACCCATCGGCACATTGAAAGAAGCCCCATCCAGTGTGAAATCGCCGTAGTCCTTTACGACATTTTCAAGTTCAATGACATTTTTCATTATATATGCTCCTTAATCATATAATAGATTGATAATTTCAATCAGCTCATCTTTGCTGATTGAAGCGGATTTTGCTTTTAAAACGGCCGGTTCAATACTCTCCTGGATTTCAAAAAGCAGTTTTTCCCTGACGCTGTTTTCATTGATTTTACTTACAAAACAGCCTTTACCCGTAAAGGACTGAATATATCCCTCACGCTCGAGCTCCTCATAAGCTCGTTTGGTTGTAATCAGACTTATTTTCAGTTCTTTTGCAAGCAGGCGCATTGAGGGCAGAGAGTCGCCCTCCTTTAGCTGACCGCTTAAAATCATCGACTTGATCTGTTCTTCAATCTGCTCATAAATGGGAACGTCTCCCCTGTTCGATATAATTATATCCACATCATCACCACCGATATATTGTATATATATGATATACTCAATTTGTGTAATTGTCAATAGCGAATCCAAAATCTTTAAACAGATTTATAATACGAATTCCGCCGATATAAAAATACGGATACCAAACGGTATCCGTATTATTACATTTATACTGAATATATTTAATTTGAATTGTCGGGAACCCGGTTTAACATAACGTTATATTGACTTACAGCAAATAATTTCAGTATGTTAACTGTTTTACCGCGGTTTACACCTTCTGTATCAGCAACACATAGTCGGTGTCATCCGGACGAAGGCCCGCGAACCAGGTGCCGAGTATAGACGCTCTGAATGTACCTTCCTCTGTAAATTCTCCGGTAATGGGATTGAACCAGCGGTAGCTGTACTGCGCCAACGGCACAAGGCTGCCGACAGTGCCGGTCATAATACCGCCGTTTTCCTTTGTGTTGACTTTTTCCGCCACCGATTCATCGGTAAAGGAGTAGAAGTACAACACCATTTCGGTGTTTGATTTGTTGCTTGCGCAGTAGGCAAAAACATCTGAGGCAGGCACAAAATAGGCGGGATTGTTGAAACGCGGGATGAGGTTATACCACTCAATCCGCTTCATAAACGAGCACATATATCCGACCTGATATGACGAGGGATATTCAAGCGCATCCTGCCAGGTGGCCGCCTGCTTTTCTTCCGGGCGGATTATATCCACGCCGTCGTCGGACTGCGAGTCACGGTCATAGCCGTTCAGATAAGCCCATGTGGGCTGGCCGCCCCACGCGCAGCCGTAAAGGCCCGTAAGGTAGGATGCCCATGCCTGCGCTCGTGCGCCGTAATTCTTGGTCCACAGGTAGCAGTAAAGTCCCTCATAATTCACCACGGGTTTGCCCTGCCCGTTATACCAGTAATCCCTCGCGCTCATATAGTCATCGCGCTTGAGGAAGGAGGGGTGCCACTGCGGGGCATACATCGTGTGCGCTTTCACATCGCGGAATGCGGAGGGTTGTGCGCCGGGATACCATATCATATTTAATTCGCCCGTTCCCAGACCGTTGCCGTATGCCACGGTATTGCCGGTGCTTTCCTGATGCGCGGTAACGGGATGATCATAGGGGTCATATTTATTCAGATACTCCGCCACATATTTATAGGGATTATTGACGGCATTCCACTTGGAATTCTCATCCTGATAGGGGTCATTGTCAATTTCCTGACCGAGTGTCCAGATAACGGGATAAGCACTGTAACGCGCTACCCAATAGCGGCTGAGCTTCTCGAGATATGTCTTTGCCTCATCGCAAAGGTCGGGCATAGTCACTCTTTTCAGCCCGAGCATACCTTTAATCTTCGGCTCCGTCCAGCCGCCGTGATTCTCGATAAGACGGGTCATTCCGGTAAGAGGCCAGAAAAACTGAGAATGCGCGTGCGTGAGGCCACATTCCGTTATGATTCTGAATTGCTCGTCGAGGGCACGCAGGTCATCAAAACATTTCTCAGTCAGATTCTCGGTGACCGCCATATTGAAGCTGCTGTCCATCGGTTGACTTTGATACACGGTGAAGCCCTGCTCCGCGCGCTTATTGCATATTGCCGCAACCATTTCCGGTGTTTCCTGCGCAAGCTGCCAGTGAGTATCGCCGAGGTAAAAGAAGGGCGTGCCGTCCTCATAAGTGAGATATTTTTCACCGTAACGGGTTGTAACAAAACCGTGTATGTAAATGTCGAGATTGCCGCTGTACGCGGAGCATTCTACGAGCGCGGTTCTGCCGTTAAGAGCGGTGTTATCCTCATCGGAACATACTGTTTTACACTGCCACTTGCCCGCCTGCGGGCATACGAAGCGCGCGCGCCAGGTGTTGCCGCCGTCCCAGAAGCAGGGCACGGTATAAAGCCTGCCGCAGCCGTAAAGAAGCATATCGAGCGTCACATCGCCGAAGGGGTCGGCATAGCTCTTCTCGCTCTCAAAACTCAGCTCAACCGCGCGCCAGGTTTCGGCGCTCAGAGTCTGCTCAGCTTCACCGGAAAAAAGAGCTGTATCACTCTGCTCCCCTGCCGCGCCGCGCGGCTCCGTTTTTTTGATGCGGGATTCATCAGTAAAGGTGATGAGCTTAAGAAGCCGCCCGAGCATGCTGCCTGCAGCTCCGCCGGCTTTTTCAAGATTGAAAGAGGCACTGCCGGGGTGAGGAGCATCGCCGGACGCGTCTGCGGCAATAACAAGCGGCGTACCGACGCCGAGTATCATAATAAAAGAGAGTATAATCGCAACTGTCCGTTTCATTCACACTGTCCTCCGGCAAAACTGAAATGTTTCAATATAATTTGATTATAACACACCTGCCGCCGTTTTTTCAACAATAACGAATGCCGGACAGCTGACAACCGTTTTTAACAAAATCAACGTATTCTTTCTCTGAATCATCGGATTTTCACCATAAATTACACTACTGTCACTTATTCGCCTAAAAAATTTCAGCCCCCAATATTTGAGGGCTGAAAAACATAATTAATGCGTTAAACTTGATTCTCTGTGCCGTTTTCGGCGTTCTCTATCTCTGCGCGGCGTTCAAGAACCCTTGCATGAATGTCTTCCTTGGTTTTGCCCGTAAGCTTATAGAAGAAGAACGGAATACAGCCGAGGAACATCATTAAGCCGTGGAATACGGTGTAGAAGAACAGCATCGCGATCTTTGCGTGCATTGACTGCACCGGATTCGGAATGGCATCCGTGGGCTGGATATAGTGAACAACCGACAAAAGCGGATTGCTGCCGTAATGAATAATAGGAGCAAGGGCCGTGGCTATCGTGCCGCTGATGAGCGTGCCGATACCGATAACAAATGGAAGAGAGGCATCGAGCCGCTTGCCTGTTTCGAGCTCGAGACTTTCGAGTACGTCCGCCTGAAACATACTGGGCAGGAGATTTGATGCGCCGAACTGAAGGCCGATAAGGAAAAGGAAGGCAATAAATACTATCTGAAGAACCGGCGTATTATGATGGAAATAAATATATCCGACAATGAACGCGAGGGTATTTATTATAACGGAATATATATTGCTGGCTATGTAAAGCACCTTTGAATTGAACTTTTTGAGCAGGAAATTAATTACGAGCATACCGACTGCCGTGCCGATACCCGTGGGGAGGCCGAAGAGAAGATATTTGGAAGTTGAGCCAAGCAGAGCCGCCGCAAGAAACGGACCGAAGTATGTCGAAATATTTCTGAAGCTCTTAAGAAATTCAGATAAGATAATAGTCCAGGCGTATTTGTTTTTAAGAACATCGGCAAAACCGACAATCGGGTTTTTCTTCTCGTTGCTGTATGCAACCCTTTCTCTGACAATTTTTACACCGGGAAGCATTGTTGCGATACCTACGGCCGCACAAAGACAGGAGCAGACGATATACTGTGTACCCTCAGTTTTTATAAGCAGGCCGATAACGAGAATGATAACAAGCGGAGCCGAGTTGCCGACAGCCGATGAGATGGAGCGGAAGGACATAACATTATCGCGCTCTTTCATATTGGGCGTCATTACCCAAGCAACGTTATTAAGAGTGCCGGCAAACATATTGGCGACGCTGAATCCGGTGGCGATAAAAAGCAGCCAGGGCATAAGCAAAGCGCCGCTGATGAAGGAAGGAGTATAGAAAGTGAGGACAAGGAAGAGCGCCATGGGAATCGTTGCAAAAGCAATCAAAGGCCTGAACTTTCCGCTTTTACCGACCTTCCTTGAGTCGATATACATTGCAATAAAGAAATGAAGGAAGAAACCCGATACGCTGAGGAAAGCATTATAGAAAGATACATGATTGGAAGCAAGATGCAGGACATTGACAAGGTAAGCCGCACGGTAACTGCCAACCATACCCGTCATATTGGTATAAAAGAATATTGCTGCAAGGTAGAGAATAAATTCCGGTTTCTTAATGAGTTTTTCCGGCGTTTGCTCCTCGTGAGCAGTCAGAACTGTTTCGCTCATAAGTAAATCTCCTTAGCATTAGGTTAAAAAATTATATCAAACCGCCGTTTAATTGTCAATCACGGCAAAAACAGAAAGAATTACAATTCTGTTGAATTTTAACGATACAATATGGTAGAATAGAAAAAAAGCAAAAGGAGCAGCCGTATGAAGAGAATAATATCACTGGCATTATGTATTGTGCTGATTTGCGCCCTGCTGCCGGCAGCGCAGGCGGAGGAATCGGGATACATCATCACAAGTCCGTACGACACCGTGGATTGGGACAGCTGGGGCACATATAAATTTCAGCCTCACTGCCACACAAACGCATCTGACGGTTATCCGACAATACATGAATTTGTTCAAAGACACTACGACCTGGATTACGATGTTGTGGCACTCACCGACCACGGTACACTAAACCGGGGATGGAACAAGCAGCCGGATCTCATTCCCCTACTTCGTCTGGTCAAAAAAGAGCGCACTCAGATGGCGGAGATTGAACCGCTTACAGATGAAGAATATGAAGCGGTGATAAACGGGAACGCTCCTTCGGAAATCCGCACACACAAAAACGGTATGCTGGATGTGCCTCTCGGAGTAGAACTCAATATGGCAACGCCTGTAGCGGACTGCCATCTGACGGGTTACTGGTCGGAATACGGGCAGGGCCTTGCCGGAGTATTCGGCGACTATGAAACACCGAGCAGGGGCGTCAAAGAAGCCGGCGGTATATCAATGCTGGCTCACGTAGGCGAATATGTCTATCCGGATAAAGACAGCGCAGACCACGTGGGGCAGAAGATAGACGAGTACTATGTTAATAAATTTGCGAAAATCTTTTTGGATAACAGCGGTTCAAGCGTAGGCATGGGCATAAACTCGGCTACAGACGCGCATACCCGCTGTGACAGAATACTTTATGACCAGATTCTGCAAAAGACAATACCGAACGGCGTAACGCCGTGGGCATTCTGTTTTTCTGATGCTCATACACTCAATTGCGAAAACGACGCATATACGATGCTTCTTATGAAAGATTTTGACCTTAATAATGTGCGCAAAGCCATGGAAACGGGCGCGGCATTTGCAGTTTCACACTACTCGAACGGATATGAACTCAACGGCATGCAGGAAATGCCGGGTTACAGCGATGATATGAAGCTGTATGACAATCAGGAATATGTTGACTGCAATGACACACCGATAGTGACAAGAATAACGGTTGACGAAGCGGAAGGAACAATAACCATTGAGGGTGAACATTTTGACCGTATCACCTGGGTATCCGACTGCAATGTTATCAAACGTGAAGAAGGTATTACGGAAGGCAGAGCAGTACTTGACCTTGACGATGACAGTCTGCTTGCCGAACCGAACCTCTATGTGAGATTCTATATTACCGGACCTTACGGAATCTGCTATTCACAGCCGTTCACAATTCTGCGCCAAGGGCAAACGCTCAAACCTGTTGAAGTACCCGAAACACACGATATTTCAACACGGCTGCGCACACTTGTGACAGTGCTAGACTGGTTGCTGTTCAAATGGAACCCGATTGTCTGGGCGTTCAAGTATTTCGCACTCGGATACGACCCGATAAAGCAGACCGCCGATTCTGTACTCGGGCTTTTTAAATAAAACTGAATTACATAAATATTCCCGGATGTCATAAGGCATCCGGGCTTTTTTAATATTGAATTGTTTCTCCGTTTTTGACAATAAGCCGGTTGGAGGGAGTGAATTTATCCGCAATTTTACTGCTGAAGAGTCCGCCCGGTATCATATGATACGGAATGGCAAACCGCGGCGAGATAAGCCGGGCACATTCGGCCGCCTTCTTTACATCCATATTGTAAATACCGTCCGCAGGCAAAAAGGCGTAGTCTATGTTTTCGGCTGACATCTTCCGCATACGGGAGGTCTCCGAGGTGTCACCTGCGGCGTAAATCTTCACGTTGTCAAGGGTTATGATGTAACCGACACATTCATCCTTCGGGTGATGAGAATTATACGCCTCAACAGCTTCAATGTTTACTTCACCGACATTGAAGGATTTATATTCTCCGCGGACAAGGGCATCGGTATTCTGTATAATCACACAGCCGGGTCTCCGGACGGGCTTTTCAATGCAGTTGTGGTCATGATGCTGATGGGTAACGAGAATCAAATCTGCCGGAAGGTCATAGCCCTCGCCTGCAAACGGATCAACATAAATAACAAAACCGCTCTTTGAAGTAATACGCAGACTTCCGTGTCCCTGATAAAGTATTTCTCCGTTCATAATTTCCTCCGCTGTAAATCAGATTCTGTTGCCGACGGTATAACCTTCATATACGGCATTGGGAATTATACCGCCGCCGTTTGAATCACCGATGTTATATAATTCAGGGACCTTGCCTGTGAGAGAATCAAAGAGGGAAGTTTCGGGTTTATCCCCTACCGCAAGCACAACTGTATCTGCCTTGACCGAAAACCGCTTTCCGTTTTTATCACTGTAAACTACTGAGTCGGGAGTAATCTTTTCGACTTTGCACTCCGTCAGAAGTCTGACACCGTAAGCTTTGAGATGACCGAACATTATCGTGCGCGCAGTTTTACCTGTATTGGCGGCAAGAGAGTCCAGCATTTCAATAACCGTGACTTTTTTCTTTAACTTGCCGAGCAGTTCGGCGGTTTCGCATCCGATTGAACCGCCGCCGATAATGACTGTGTTTTTTCCTGACGGCGAACCGCTCAATATATCTCTTGCGTTAACAGCTCTGTCTGCGCCCTCAATGTGCGGCACGCTCGGCTTGAGACCGGTTGCGCAGACAACGGCATCGGGGTTTAAAGCGATAACATCCTGCTCCGTCATTTTTTTGCCGAGATACACCTTCACTCCATGCAGCGCAAGCTGATTCTCAAGGTAGGGCTTAAGAAGGGCAAGGTGCTGTTTAAAAGGAGGCTTACAGGCAAGAAGCATCTGACCGCCGACCTCATCCGCCGCATCATAAACACTGACATTATGTCCTCTCATTGCGGCGATACGGGCCGCCTCAACACCTGCAGGACCAGCTCCGATAACAACAACATTTTTCTTCACGTCAGCAGGCTTAATATCATATTCATTATCCCCGCGCGCAAGAACGGCGTTGCCGGAACAAATTGCTCTGCCGCCGTGCTGAAGCTGATGATCAATGCAGTGGCCGCAGCCGATGCATGGCCTGATTTCGTCCTCTCTGCCCTCATTAAGAAGGTTGACAAGGTCCGGCTGAACAAGAAGGGCGTGTCCGATGAAAATAAAATCGCATTTTCCCTTTGCAAGGGCTTTCTCAGCTTCAACGGGATTCTGTGCCCGTCCGCCGCCTATATATGGTATTTTCTTCGGGCTGCCCGAAAGAAGAAGGCCTGCCTTCATAACACTGCACAAAGGAACCGCCATACAGTCGGGATAGGCGGATTCCGGCTTTTCGCGCTTGCCGGATTCGCTTGACCATTTGCCGGCGAGCACTTCGATCGCATCCGCTCCCTCCTGCTGAAAACGTTTGCAGTAATAAATTCCGTCCGGTATGGATATGCCCGCATCAGTCCCCTGCTCAACTACCGAAAGCTTAACTATTATTGCAAAATCCGGTCCGCAGAGTTCGCGGATTTTTTTGATTATGTTAAGGTGAAAACGCATACGGTTTTCGCGGCTGCCGCCGTATTCGTCTTTTCTGATATTGGCTGTTGAGGATAAAAACTGCTGACCGAGATAGTAACCGACACTGTGGATTTCAACACCGTCGAAGCCCGCTTTTTTTGCTCTCAGAGCAGCCTGAGCATATTTATCCTCTATCGATTTTATTTCCTCAACCGTAAGTTCTCTGGGGGTTTCGTTTCCGAGGCCCATCATAAAAGAATAAGGCATGGGGACAGCACTGGGTCCAACAGGCTGCTCACCTATAATTGACCTGCGCGCTCCCCTTCCCGTATGGGAAATCTGCAGGAAAGCCTTTGCTCCGCCTTCGTGGATGACGGATGCAAGCTCAGTCATACCGGGTATATACTTATCATCGTCGATAACGAGCATACCCCCCGTGTTGAGACCGAGAGGAGTGTCAACACAGGTGACCTCAACGACTATTCCTCCGACACCGCCCCGAGACCTTGCGGCATAATGGTTGAGAACGGCTTTGTTTACAAAACCGTTGTCCGACTGGCTCATACCCATAGCAGCCATAATAACTTTATTTCGCAGTTCAACTTTGCCGATTTTGCCGGGTGACAAGAGATTGGGATACTTCTGATTCATAACATTTCCCCCGTTTCAGTTTTTTGACGGATTAAATCCCGGGCCAATCAATTTTTGCGTTAACCGACTCTGCAAGAGTTTTCATTAATTACGCATCGGGAACCGAAGAGTTCATAATACCACAGCCAAACGGTTCAAAGCGCTTTAAATCCATAGTTTCCGCCCCGGATGAAAAGATTTAAAAACCATTTGAAATCAGTATATCATTTCAGAATAAGATGTGCAATATCAAAAGAGAATTACGAGGATATATTCCGGTTGTATTTCAATAAAGAATCCGTCACTGCACTGATTATGCAATGACGGATAATACAGCATATTTGCTTTTCTTCAAAAAGGGAAAATCAATACTTTTCCGTTTCGTCAACGGAAAGAACAAATACCGTTGCTCCGCCGACTGTAATATCGTTGGCGAGGGCGCCTTCGGAAAGACCCCGGCCAAGGGATTCGGTTGTATTGACAGAGTGAGTGCGGGTCATTGAGTGCTTCCTGATAATTTCTTTGCAGCGACCGACTCTGTCATCCTCTGTGCCGATTAAAAACGTGGTGTTACCGACCATCAGGAAGCCGCCTGTGGTGGACAGTTTTGTTACTGTAAATTCCTCTTTGGTTAAAGCGGCGGCAACCACTGCGCTGTCGTCGTTGTTAACTATGGCAATTATAAGCTTCATAATAACATCCTTTCCTTGGTTAATCAGAGTTTCGGCTCTATAAGTTTTCTGCTTCTTTTGTCAAGTTTCCTGTAATCGGGTATCTCATAGCGGTTGTCGTTTGCATCTTTGATAAGCACTCTGCCGTCGTAAAGAGGTTTGACCGTGGAAATATGATTTCTGACTTCAAATGTAAGAGTACCGTGATCGGTTTCAGCTGTCCACATCCAGACTCTGAATTTATCTGTCATTTTTATAAATCTTGTAATCCTCGGTATCAGATAATATTCTTCAAGTGCATCCTCAATAACCTTGCGCGATTCAGGCATAAGATCGTCGATATCTCTGATAATTGCTATCTGCTCACCTTCGGAGTCAAGCAGAGCGATATATTTGTTTCCGCCGCTCTTGGGGAAGAGACGCCTGGGCTCAAGCTCCTCAAACTTCTCACCTGAATGATAAAACTCGGCGTTGACAAAAATTCCGTCATTCCCGGTAATCCTGATTTCGGGACCTTCCACATATCTAATCATCTCAATCCCCCCTTACTCAAAGTCTTCTTCGGCTTTGCGTTTCTGAAGCTGTTCACCCATGGACTGAATTTCGACAAGTTTATAATACTTGCCCTTCTTTGCAAGCAGTTCGTCGGGCGTGCCGCACTCGATTATCTCGCCCTTATCGACAACGACAATCTTGTTTGCCTTGCGAAGGGTGGAAAGCCGGTGGGCTATCATCAGAGTTGTTCTGCCGTTTATCAGGCGCTCAATCGCCTGCTGAATAAGGCTCTCGGTTTCAGAGTCAACAGCGGCCGTAGCTTCATCAAGAATAAGCAAAGAGGGATTTTTCATTACCGCTCTCGCTATTGAAATTCTCTGCTTCTCACCGCCTGAAAGACCGATTCCCCTCTCACCGAGAAGAGTATCATATCCGTCGGGCAGACGGCAGATAAAGCCGTGAGCGTTCGCTATATCTGCGGCCCTGAGCACCTGCTCAACATGAGCACTCGGAGCGCCGTATGCGATGTTGTTGAATATGGTATCCTTGAACATCATCGGTTCCTGCTGAACATAGCCGATCTGCTGACGGTAATACTCCATATCTATATCTCTCAGGTTTTGGCCGTCGATAAATATCTCGCCGTCATAATCGTCATAGTATCTCATTATCAGGTTGATAAGAGTCGATTTACCCGAACCGGTTGTACCGACTATGCCGACAACATCGCCGGGCTCGATAGTGAGATTTATGTTGCTCAGGACTTTCTTTGAGCGATCAAAGGAGAAATTGACGTTTTTAAACTCAATTCTGCCTTCAAGACGTTTGGGAACATTGTCTTTGCCGAAATTGTGCTCCGGCTCTGCATCCAGTATTTCAAGTATGTTTTCGGCAGAGGCCAGTGTATTTCTGTAAGTATCGCTGAAATTGGCAAAGAAATTCACCGGGTTATAGAACATACTCGCATATGAAACAAAGGATACGAGAAGGCCGACGGTGAATCCCTCTCTGCCGGATACTATGAATGAACCTCCCGAAAGCCAGATGATGAGCGAGCCGCAGGTGACAAGGAAAGTCATAACAGCGGGGAATATGCTTGAAATTGAAGCAATGCCCTTTTCTTCCTTCATCCAATCGTCGCAGTATCTGGCAAATTTATTGATGGCAGCCTTTTCGGTCGTGAAGGCTTTGATAATCCTGATGCCGGGAATGGTGTCGGTAAGAAGGCCGGAAATATAGGCGTTTCTTCTTAGAATCCTGAGATATCTCGGCCCTACGCTTTTGCCGAATGAACGGCCGATCATCGCCACAACGGGAATAGGAAGAAGTGAAAACAGCGTGAGTTTCCAGTTAAGGATAATCATTATTACAAGTATTCCAATCAGGGTAAAAAACTGAACAATGGCCTCCTGACTGATTTTCAGCACAAAATTCTGAATATTGCCTGTGTCGGAGTTTATGATGTTTATAACATGACCTGTTGAAATCTTATCATAAAAACTCATCGGCAGATACTGTGCTTTTTCATATATATCCTTTTTAAGAGAAATAACTATCTTGTCTCCCGTTCTGCGCAGGAGGTATGATCTGAACGCGGTAACCACGTACTGCAGAATGTATATTAATAGTAACAGAAGAATCGTTTTATATAACAGAGACGCATTTTTCTCCGGCAGTACCTTATCGACCATATAGCCGGTTATGTATGGCGGAGCAAGAGAGGCAGCGGTTGTAAACACCGAAAGCAGAAGGCAGACTATCAAGCCGCTCTTATACGGCATGGCATATGCTGCAAATTTTGAAAACATCTTGCCCTTGCCCTTACAGTTAAGGCACTCGGAATCGGGAGACGGCAGTTTTCTGCCGCATTTCGGGCAGAATGCTCTCAGGCGCTTGAAATTATTCTCAACCGCATAAATAAGTTCTTCACTGAATCCCTTTTCGAGCACATCATTCACGAAATCGGCAGCAGCGTCACCGGGACCCGCAGCGGCATAGGTGTATCTGATCAGCTTATGGCGCTTACCGGAATTATCGGTAACCATAAACACTGCGTTGCCGTACATCCTTTTGGATTCCGCTTCACTCAAATCGGAATACTTCATTTCCAGAGGTTCATCCGTATGAGCGGAGTTAAACACCCAAAGCCTGTCTTCACCGAAACAGACCATGTTTTCTCCGTATCTGCGGCTCAGATCAAGGTCGCCGACAACGGCAAAGAGAACTCGGTTATCTGCTGCCAGATTATCAAGAGATTTTTTGAAGCTGACGGGGCACATCACATTGCTCAGTATGTCAGGCATAACATCACCCTCCCGAGAGAAACGGTTTCAGTCCCGATATCTAAAAACCGTTATAAATCAAGCACGTTTTTCCTGTATTGTCTTTGTCATCATTATATGTTGAGGCGATAGTACAGTCAAGTTATTTATTTGACAAAAACAAAAATGCAGAAGTAGGGGGTTTTGTCGGTTTTGCTCATATAGATACTGCTTGGCCGGAAACGGTTTTCGCTCTTTTTATTAAATCGGAGATAATATATTGCCGACGGTTTGGTAATTTTGCAGAAAAGAGAAAAACATCCCCTTTCTTCTTGATTTTTACAATTTAATAATTTATAATAAATTTGTATTCAGCTGAAATTTAATGAAGGTGATTTTTTGAAGCTTCTCGAGGATAAAATCAAAGAAAACGGCGAGATAATCGGCAATGACACCGTTAAGGTGGACATGTTTTTAAATCACCAGATAGATGTCGGCCTTCTCAACGAAATAGGCAAAGAATTCAAGAGACTTTTTTCGGATAAAAATATCAACAAGATAGTCACCATTGAAGCTTCGGGTATAGGCATTGCCTGTGTTACGGCCCAGTATTTCAATGTACCTGTTGTTTTTGCCAAGAAAGGCATACACAGAAATGTCGGAAATGATATTTATTCGGGAGAAGTTTATTCGTTTACTAAGGGTGTAACCCAGCAGATAGGTATATCGAAAAAGTATCTCACTGCCGATGACCGTATACTCATTATTGACGATTTCCTGGCTAACGGCGGAGCCGTAAAAGGGCTCATTCATCTTGCCGAACAGGCCGGAGCCGTAATTGAAGGCGTGGGCATCGTGGTTGAAAAAGGCTTCCAGGACGGAGGCAAGGAGCTCAGAAAAATGGGCTATGACATCAAATCACTCGCGATTATTAAATCCATTGATGACGGTATCATCACCTTTGGTTAATAATACAGGAAACAACAATTTTAAAAATCTGGAGGTATGGAAAATGAAAAAAATTCTTGCAATCATCCTTTCACTCGTGCTCGTAATCGGTTTATTTGCCGCATGCGGCAATACCGGCACCGAGACGACCACCGCTGCTCCCGACAGCGAGAGCGAGACCGAATCCGACACGACAGAGGCCGCTGCCGATGTCGACTATTCAAATGTAAAAGTCGGTCTTATTTGCCTTCATGATGAAAACTCCACTTATGACAATAATTTCATCATGGCTCTGAAAGAGGTTAAAGAAAATCTCGGACTCTCTGATGATCAGGTTCTCATCAAGACCAATATCGGTGAAGATGACAGCTGCCTTACTACAGCTGAAGAACTTGTTGACGAAGGCTGCAACATCATCTTTGCAGACTCTTTCGGCCATGAGACTTACATGCTTCAGGCGGCACAGGAAAACCCCGACGTTCAGTTCTGTCATGCGACAGGCACTCATGCACATACCGCCAACGTTCCGAACTTCCACAATGCTTTCGCTTCCATCTATGAAGGAAGATATCTTGCGGGTGTTGCTGCCGGAATGAAAGTGCAGGAAATGATAGACAACGGTGATATCACTGCTGAAGACGCAAAAATCGGCTATGTCGGCGCATTCCCCTATGCAGAGGTTAAATCAGGTTATTCATCATTCTTCCTCGGCGTGCGCTCCATCGTTAAGGAAGCCACAATGGAAGTAGTTTACACAAACTCCTGGTTTGATATCGCTCTTGAGAGAGAAGCGGCCCTCAAGCTCATCAATGACGGCTGTGTCCTTATCAGCCAGCACGCTGACTCCGAGGGCGCTCCCAAGGCCTGCGAAGAGAAAGGCGTACCCAATGTTTCTTATAATATCAACACAGCTTCCATAGGCCCCAACACAGCTCTTATTTCATCAAGAATCAACTGGGCTCCCTATTACAAACTCGGTATTGACTCCGTTGCTAAGGGAACATCTTTTGACGCCGACTGGACAGGAACAATTGCCACCGGTTCCGTCGAACTCCTTGAGGTTAATGAAAAAGTAGCGGCCGAGGGCACAGACGCCAAACTTGCAGAGGTTAAAGCTGCTCTTGAAGCCGGCACTCTTCACGTTTACGACATATCTACCTTCACAGTTGACGGTAAGACTGTTGAAAGCTATCTTGCAGACGTTGATGATGACGGAACATTCACAGGTGAAACCGAGGCCGTTTCCGACGGTTACTTCCACGAGAGTGAATACCGCTCGGCTCCTTACTTTGATCTTCTTATCGATGGTATTACCGAAGTATAAGTAAACACTTTATTAAGGGCGAAGCGTTATTCGCTTCGCCCTTTTCCGTCAGGTCATCAGTCAAAAGTCAGAATGTTCCCGGTTTGATTTTCATTTTTGAGTGATGACCGTTTGATTTTATTTGTTTCAAGAGGTGTAATAATGTCAACTCCCGCCATTGAACTTAAGAATATATCGAAAACCTTCGGCAGCATTGCCGCAAACAAGGGTGTCAATCTCACTGTTTATAACGGCGAGATACTTTCGCTTTTAGGCGAAAACGGCAGCGGAAAGACCACGCTTATGAATATGATATCGGGCATTTATTTCCCCGATGCCGGTCATATTTATATCGACGGTAAAGAAGTCGTAATCAGATCGCCGAAAGACGCTTTTGACCACAGGATAGGTATGATTCACCAGCACTTTAAGCTCGTTGATATCTTTACCGCCGCTGAAAACATCGTGCTCGGTCTTGAAGAAGGCGGAAGATTCAATATCAAAGAGGCGGAGAATAAGGTCAGGGAGATAAGTACCAGATACGGTTTTGACATTGATCCGACCAAGAAAATATATGAAATGTCCGTCTCCGAAAAGCAGACAGTTGAAATAATCAAGGTTCTTTACAGAGGCGCAAATATTCTTATACTCGATGAGCCCACCGCTGTACTCACTCCGCAGGAAACAAAAAAACTGTTTGCTGTTCTTCGAAAAATGAAAGAGGACGGCAAAGCAATTGTTATAATTACCCATAAGCTTCACGAGGTGCTCGAAATATCAGACAGGGTCTCAGTGCTGCGTAAGGGGGAATATATCGGTACCCTCGAAACGGCAAACACTGACGAATCAGAGCTTACCGAAATGATGGTGGGCAAAAAGATAAGCCTGAATATTGACAGAAGCGAGCCGAAAGACAGCGTTGACCGCCTTGAAATCAATAATCTTGACTGCATCACGAGAGACGGCGTAAAAATACTTGACAATATCAGCTTCACTGTGAAGAGCGGTGAAATACTGGGAATAGCCGGTATTGCCGGAAGCGGTCAGAAAGAACTGCTTGAATCCATTGCTGGTTTACAGAAGGTCAGAAACGGTGAGATTATTTATCACAACCCCAAAACCGGCAGTACAGACAGTCTTCGCGATAAAACACCTATGCAAATAAAGGAACTCGGAGTCCGTCTCTCCTTTGTACCGGAAGACAGACTCGGCATGGGACTTGTCGGTAACATGGATATAATCGACAATATGATGCTCCGCTCTTACCGCAAAGGCAAATCTGTTTTTCTTAACAGAAAAAAGCCCCGAAGCCTTGCGGATAAAATCATCACCGATCTTGAGGTCGTTACGCCCAGCGCAAATACACCTATCAGAAGACTCTCCGGAGGCAATGTCCAGAAAGTCCTGGTGGGCAGAGAAATTTCAGCAGCGCCGACCGTGCTTATGGTTGCGTACCCCGTGAGAGGGCTTGACATAAATTCATCTTATCTCATATATAATCTGCTCAATGAACAGAAAGAAAAAGGTGTAGCAGTAATCTTTGTGGGCGAAGACCTTGATGTATTGATAGAACTCTGTGACAGAATACTCGTTCTGAGCTCAGGAAGAGTTTCGGGCATAGTTGACGGCAGAACAACGGATAAAAGCGAAATCGGTCTGCTGATGACAAAAGGTGAAGAAGGAGGAGAAGGCAATGTCGAAGAATAAAAAAGAAACAAAAGAGCCTCTCTTTCACCTTGCAAAACGCCCCGCAATAGAATGGTGGAAAGCCTGGCTTATAAGAGGAGCCGCAATCATATCATCGCTCATAGTCTGTGCGCTTATTATAGTCGTGCTGACAAAGCAGAATCCTCTCGAGGTTTACGCCGCTCTGTTTAAAGGCAGTTTCGGCACGCAACGTAAATTCTGGGCAATGTTGCAAAAGCTCGCAATACTGCTCTGCATCTCTCTCGCTGTAACTCCTGCTTTCAAAATGAAATTCTGGAATCTCGGCGCCGAAGGGCAGGTGCTGTTCGGCGGCCTATGCAGCATGGTACTGATGTTTGAAATCGGTGATAAGATACCGAATCTCCTGCTTATCATCGCGATGCTCATTGCTTCGATACTCGGCGGTATCCTCTGGGCCCTCTTCCCGGCGGTATTAAAAGCAAAGTGGGGCACCAACGAGAGCCTTTTCACCCTGATGATGAACTACATTGCAATTCAGCTTGTTTCATTTGCGATAATGGTATGGGTGCCGAGCGGTTCAAGCGTTATGGGCCTTGTCAATTCCTCAACCAAAGCAGGCTGGCTGCCGAGTCTGTTAGGCCAGAAATATCTGCTCAATATAATCGTAGTCGCAGTGCTCACAATAGTGATGTTTATCTATCTCAAATACAGCAAACAAGGCTATGAAATAAGCGTTGTTGGCGAAAGTGAAAACACCGCGAGATATATAGGCATTAACGTTAAGAAGGTTATTATCCGAACAATGATACTTTCCGGTGCGCTCTGCGGCCTCGCAGGTTTCCTTCTTGTTGCGGGCACCAACCACACGATTTCAAAGGATCTTGCAGGCGGCGACGGTTTCACGGCAATTATGGTATCCTGGCTCGCAAAATTCAATCCTATCACAATGGTCGTCACCTCTTTTCTCATCGCCTTTCTCCAGAGAGGCGCGGGTGAAATCGCAACGAACTTCAATCTTAACACAAGCATCGCGGATATACTGACCGGCATTATAATATTCTTTATTATCGGCTGTGAATTCTTTATCAACTATCAGATAAAATCCACCAAAGAGAAGGAGGGAAAATAATGCTGTCAACAATTGCATCATTCATAAACGCGGCAATTATTCAGGGCATTCCTCTTCTTTTCGGCTCAACCGGTGAGATAATTACCGAGAAATCGGGCAACCTGAACCTGGGAATACCGGGCATTATGTATGTAGGCGGTATTTCGGGCATCATAGGCGGGTACATCTATGAGCACAGCGTTGAAAATACAGTACCGATTCTGTGTATACTTTTTTCACTTTGTACATCTCTGATTTGCTCCGCTCTTATGTCTCTGATATACGCCTTTCTCACTCAGACCCTCAAAGCAAATCAGAATGTTACGGGCCTTGCGCTGACGACATTCGGCGTGGGCGTAGGCAACTTTTTCGGCGGTTCGCTGTTAAAATTCTTTAACGAAAGCGGCTCAATATCTCTGCTCGATACAGGACTTGCGTATAAAGCCTGTCTTCCTTTCGCCTCAAAACTCGGCCTTTTCGGAAAGACATTTCTCTCATTCGGTTTCCTGGCTTATCTCGCAATAATAATCGCTGTTGTGTCGTCATATATCCTCAATAAAACGAGAGTCGGTCTAAATCTGAGGGCCATAGGCGAAAACCCGGCAACAGCTGATGCCGCCGGCATAAACGTTACAAAATACAAATATCTCTCAACGATAATCGGCGGTATGATAGCAGGCCTGGGCGGGCTCTATTTCGTAATGGACTACACCGCAGGAGCTTGGACCAATAACGGCTTCGGTGACAGAGGCTGGCTTGCAATCGCGATAGTCATCTTTGCGTTGTGGAAACCTAAATCGGCAATTCTCTCTTCCTTCATTTTCGGCGGTCTTTATATCATCTGCGTCTATATACCGGGCCTCTCATCGAGTTCTAAAGAGATAATCAAGATGCTCCCCTATCTTGTAACGATAGCAGTTCTCATTATAATAAGCGCAAGAAAGAAAAAGGAACATCAGCCGCCCGCAAGCCTCGGTCTTTCATATTTCAGAGAAGAAAGATAAAACAGCATTCGGAGGGATAACAATGATAAGGGTCTTGATTTATAATGAATTTGTCCACGAGCGCGAAAGCGGAAACAAAGCGGGAGAAATCTACCCGCTCGGTATCCATCAGGCAATAGCAGATTTTCTGAACAAAGAAGAAGACATTCAGGCGGAAACTGTCACTCTTGACGATGTAAGTGAAAAAGTAACCGCGGAAAAGCTGAAAAATGTTGATGTCCTTATCTGGTGGGGGCATATGAGACACGATGAAGTTCCCGACAGCGTAGCCGAAACGGTTATGGAAGCCGTTCTCAACGGTATGGGAGCAATCTTCCTTCACTCCGCTCATAAATCAAAACCTTTCATGAGACTTATGGGTACATCCTGCTCTCTTATCTGGCGCGAATCGGATGACAGGGAAAGAATCTGGGTAAGCGCTCCATATCATCCTATAGCACAGGATATAGGCCCTTATTTTGAACTTCCTGCGGATGAAACATACGGAGAACCGTTCGGCATTCCATCCCCCGATGAAACTGTCTTCATAGGCTGGTTTTCCGGCGGAGAGGTCTTCCGCTCGGGTTGCACATGGCAGAGAGGAAATGGAAGGGTATTTTATTTTCAGCCCGGTCACGAAACTTATCCTACCTTCCTGAATCAGGTAATTCAGAAAATAATTCTCAATGCAGTTCACTGGACTGCTCCGTCTTACAGAATAAACAACTGTATGGACTGTCCTAATGTGCCGAGACCGGAAAAATAAAAACAACATACGAAAAACAAATAAAAAACTATTATGCCGCTCTTTGGGCGGGTGACCGTAAAACAGTATTGGTTTTCGCGGAAAACTGAAACCGCAGAGCTTCGTCAGATTTGCTTACCATACACAAAGTATGATTTCGCAATTCTTCCTTGCTCTGCGGCTTATTTTTCACGAGAAAACTGCT